>NZ_JBRFJE010000008.1:0-78102 GCF_052932165.1 Finegoldia sp. P3-F-LR
AAAATTACACTAAAAAAACCGATTGATTACACTCGGTTTGTTTGCCATGCACTAATTTAATTACTCAAATAATCAAATAACCTGAAATTAATTTCAGGTTATGCTTGACTTTTGTTAGCAGGTTTTTGTGTGCAAATTAATTTATTGGGCTTTTTAGGTGTTTACAAATCATACGAAAACTGGGATAATATATCTGAAATTAAATAAGAGGAGGAAAAAATGGATAAAAAGAAAGCAAATTTACTTGCTAAATTAGCGTTATTAATAGTAGCTATCCTTTGGGGAAGTTCTTTGACTGTAGTTAAGCAATCTTCCAAAACATTCAATCCCAACTTTATTTTGGCGATAAGATTTACGTTGGCAGCTATTTTATTATCAATCATTTTCTGGAAGAGACTTCGCCAAGCAAAATATGACGACATAAAAAACGGACTTTTGATAGGAATATTTTTGTTCATGGCGTATTCATCACAAACTTTGGGGGTAAAATTCGCAGATCCTGGTAGAAGCGGATTCTTGTCTGCATCTTATTGCGTAATCGTGCCGTTTTTGGGTTGGATTGTATTCAAGCAAAGACCAGACAGATACAATTTGTCGGCGGCCGCTTTGTGTATAACTGGAATATTTTTCATATCGCTTTCAGGATCAAGCTCTCACGTGGATAATCCAATGGCATGGCTTGGGGATTTACTAGCTTTACTTAGCGGATTGTTGTTCGCATCGCACATCATCGCAGTAAGCGCCCTTGCAAGAGACCGTGATCCTATCGTTATGACGATATTGCAATTTATAATGGCGGCTGTGTTATCTTGGATAACTACAATTGTAGTAGAAGACAATTCAAATCTTGTCGTAACTTCAAGATCTGTGATGGAATTATTGTACTTAGCTGTAATGTGTACTGCCGTTGCACTTTTACTTCAAAACATCGGACAAAAATACACAAACCCATCTACTGCTGCAATTATTTTGGGATTCGAGTCAATATTTGGAATTTTAATTCCTGTACTTATCGGAATCGAATCATTGACAGTTTTCTCAGTAATCGGTTTTGTATTCATATTCGCAGCGATTCTTGTCAGCGAGACAAAACTTTCGTTCTTGAAAAAGAACACAATAACTGCACAATAAATAGTACTTTTTAAGTACCAATTAAAAAACAGATAGCTAATTACAGCTATCTGTCTTTGTTTTGGCGGAGAAAGTGGGATTCGAACCCACGTGGGAAATAATCCCAAACGCATTTCGAGTGCGCCCCGTTATGACCACTTCGATATTTCTCCAAATATAATAATATTATAGCACTTTTGTTGATTTAATCAAAAAATGTATTTTTGTTTTATCTTTGATATAATAATATTGAAATATAATTGGAGGAAATATGAAAATAATAGGACTTACACCACTTTATAACGTGGCAGAAAACAGACTTTTTATGCTTAGAAAATACATTGAACTTATCGAAAGAAACGGAGCTTACACAGTGATTCTTCCGTTCAATTCCGATAGGAAATTCTTAGAAGAAATCGTCGACAGGTTGGACGGAATCGTGTTTACAGGAGGACTTGATGTGGCTCCATCATATTACAATGAAGACAAGATTTTGGAATGTGGAATTTCATCAAATGTTAGGGACAAATTGGAGTTTAATCTGATGGATATTTGCTACAAAAAGGACATTCCAACATTGGGAATTTGCCGTGGACTACAAATAATGAATGTGTATTTGGGCGGAACTTTATACCAAGATTTGGAAAAACAAAAGGACATCTCCATCATTCACTCTCAAGACAAACCTTACAATGATTTGGTTCACGAGGTTACAAATTACGGAATGTTCAAAGAAAAATTTGGCGACAGATTTTATGTAAATAGCCTTCATCATCAAGCAATCAAAGATGTGGCAGAAAAGCTTGAAGTGTTACAAAAATCTTCTGATGATATAGTGGAAGCGGCCTACGTTAAGGACAAGAAGTTCTTCTTGGGAGTGCAATACCATCCCGAAATGGCGCTGGATACTTTGGCTCAAGGACACGAAATTGTCAAAATGTTTTTGGATTCAATAAAATAAATTAAAAAATATTATGTAAACCTGTGATTGTCACAGGTTTTTTGTTTTCCTAAAACTTAGGAACAAATCTTATCAGAATTTACGCTTATCGTTGACATAAGCTTGGTTGAAAATATTTCTGTCGATGTGAAGGAAATCCAATATTTCGTAGCTTTTTGGATATCTTCCCGAAAGCACAACTTTTCCATCTACAACTGTGATTGGAAGTTTCATTCCGTCATCAATTTTCTGTGCAATCCCCTGTTGTTCGAATATTTCGGGATTCTTGTTTAATTTGAACCTGTCGACAACGACCTTTTTTGTTTTTAATTTCTCCAAGAAAAATGACAACATCACAGAATTTCTATTATCCATTTCATTTTCGAACAAATTATTCTCATCTACTTTGTTCTCAAAAATCATCATTTTCATACTATCACCTTATTATAATTATATCAGATAATAATGTGCTTTATTTGTGATAAAATAGTTGTAACAAATTCAAGGAGATTATCATGCAACTTTTAACTGAAACCCAAAGGAAAAATTATTTGGATATTTGGCACAGAGACAAGGGAATATCAAGTTCTGGGCTTAAAGTAATCGCCTGTATATCCATGCTTATCAGTCACATTGTGCAATGCAATATGCTTCAAAAATTCAACATTTATCCTACGATGACACTCACATCATCTGACTGGAGAGTCATAGTAGGAGCGTTAATGCTTTTTATCGGAAGAATTGCGTTTCCGATTTTCGCATTTCTGATTGTAAATGGAATGTTTCTAACTAGAAGCGTAGAAAAATACATAATAAGGTTGTTTTCCTTTGCGATTATTTCAGAAATTCCTTTTGATTTGGCGATTAGTGGTGAAATGTTCGATTTTTATCACCAAAATGTGTTCTTCACGTTGGCACTTTCTGCGTGTCTTATATTTATCGTTGAAAAAATCGATAAGTTCGACCAATCAAATTTCGTGAAGGCGATTTTAAAATTAATTTCCGTAGCCATATTCTGTGTAATCGCCAATTACTACCACACAGATTATTCCATGCTTGGAATTTTAGCGGTGTTTTTGTTGTATTTGGGCTCATCTTCCAGAAGAAACACTTACATAGCGATATTGTTCGGATATTTTTTCGAAGCGTATATGTATTTGTTCGTGTATCTGTCGATTCCTATCATTCACTTTTACAACGGCAAAAAAGGCAACATCAACAAATGGGCATTCTACATTTTCTATCCAGCTCATTTGTTATTGATAAGTTTCGTTCGTGATTTCATTTTATAGTTTGAATTTTAAGCTGAAATACATTAGAATTATATATTATACTTTTAATGGAGAATTTTATGGAGAAAACTAAAAAACAAAGTGAAATTTCACTAGAATCTTTTGTGACAATCGCTGTCGTCTTCGGACTTTTCGGCTACATTGCAAAAGTTATGGGTCTTGGCAATATGTTTAATACTTTGATGAAAACGGCGCACGATTTGCTGCTTAATACTGTGTTTTTCATAATGGCAATCGCAGTTTTAACAGGTGCGTTATCCAAGCTTTTAAGCGAATTTGGAGTTATTGCACTGATCAACAAAATCATCAGCCCTATAATGAAACCACTTTACAATTTACCTGGGGCTGCGGCGCTTGGAATATTGACAACTTTTTTGTCGGATAATCCGGCAATAATTGGACTTGCAAAGGACAAAGGATTTGCAAAATATTTTAAGAATTATCAGCTTCCTACGTTGTGCAATTTGGGAACATCGTTCGGGATGGGATTTATCGTGTGGACTTTTATGTCTTCACTTGGAAATGGTACGGAATTTTTCAAGGCGGCATCCCTTGGAGTTTTGGGGGCAGTCGTGGGTTCTGTGGTTTCCGTAAGAATTATGATGCATTTCACGAAAAAATTCTACGCCGATACAGATGAACAAGTGGAATTTGAAGAAAAACAAATCGTCGAAGAAAAAGAAGATTCGACTTTGATGGAGAGAATTTTAAATTCAATGCTTGAGGGTGGAAAATCCGGTGTACAAGCTGGGATGGATATTATTCCTGGAGTTGTTGTGATTTGTACTTTGGTTATGATACTAACATCAACTGGAACTGTTGAAAATGGAACCGTAATCTATACTGGAGCTGCCTATGAAGGAGTCGGTTTGATTCCAAAACTTGGAGCATTGCTAAATCCCATTTTGAAACCATTGTTTGGGTTCACCTCATCAGAATGCATTGCATTTCCTCTTACAGCTTTGGGAAGTGTCGGAGCAGCGCTTGGACTCGTTCCAAAATTATTGGAGAAAAATTTAATCACAGGAAATGATATCGCAGTTTTCACAGCCCTTGGAATGTGTTGGTCGGGATATTTGTCCACACATGTTGGAATGATGGACACATTAAACGCTAGAAAACTCGCACCAAAAGCAATTCTTTCACACACAATTGGAGGAATCGCAGCTGGAATCAGCGCACACTTCTTGTATTTATTATTAGGATAAAAAAATCCAACTTTACCCTGAAAAGTAAAGTTGGATTTATTTTTTATTTGATTAGTTTGGACAAAGTCTTAAATTCAGGACTTCCCGCCCTTTTCAAAATATCGAAAATCAACGTTTCAGAATTGATTACCAAACAGTCCATCTCTCTAAAATTTTGAATAGCATTCATTTTATTTTCAACACGTCTGCCTGTAACGCAATCTTCAAGCACAATCATTTTATATTCGTCAATCAAATCACGTATCGTTTGGTAGACACAAATGTGAGCTTCCGCTCCGACAACTACGATTTGTTTCCTTCCAGTTTTTTCGATTTCATTCATAACATCATCAAGCTTTGCAGTAAAATCTACCTTGTCGAACACCTTCGTTTCGTATTGTTTCAAACATTCTACAGTATCTCCAAGTCCTTTCGGATATTGACGTGTCGTAATTACAGGAATGTCGTAAATTCTTGCCATCTCCAACACAGCCTTAGTGTGATTAAGCACGTATTCATTGTCGTGAAGAACAGGCACCAATTTTTCTTGTAAATCAATCAACAAAATTATCATATCGTCTTTATTCACATTAAACTTTTCCATATCTCACCTCAAAACTATCATACCATAAAAAAAGCACGCCTCACAGCGCGCTTTGATTTATTTAAAATTTCAATAACTATTTCACCACATTTTTGTAAATCAAAAAGCTTATCAATAGTAGTATCCCTACTCCTGCGACTATTCCAACTATTTTTAGTTTAGAGTTTAGTTGTTCTGCTTTTTCTTGGCTGGTGTCGATGATGTCTTCGGGGATGAATTTCTTTGCGACCATCATTAATGATGGAGCGAGGATTAAATCATCCAAGATTCCCAATCCAGCGACGAAATCTGGCACGAAATCCACTGGGCTTACTACGTAAAGCACTGACAATGCCAATGCTATTTTCGACAATAATGGTGTTTGTTTATTAAAAAATGCATACCACAATGTTGGTATTTCGTTCTTCAATCCTAATAATTTTTTAATCATTAACTCACCTCAAATATATTATACCATACATTGCATGATATATCGTATTACATAATAGTTACAATTTATTTTTTGATTTTTCCTATTAATCCTCCAATGACTGCTGGGATTATCCAAATAAAGCTTTTGACTTGCATTGGAAATACTGATTCGATTGTTTTCAACAAACCGAAATCTAATTTGAATCCGTTAAGTAATACTATAACCGCGTAAATCGACACTCCTATTATGGATCCTAATTTTACGTTTCGTGAAAATGTATTTTGCTTAAACAAATTCAAGAAAATCAAAACTATTGCGACAGGATATATCGCTGTCAAAAATGGTGCTGAGATTTTCAAGATTTTTTCGACGCCTACTACTGCGAAGAATGCACTGAAAACTGTGGAAATTATTATGATTAAATCATATGAGATAACTCCGTTTGTTTTCTCTTTTAGCATATCACTGAAGAATTGTCCGACTGTTGTTGTAAGCCCAATCGCTGTTGTGAGGCATGCCAATGCCATTGCAACGCAGATTAATACTTTTCCCAAAATCCCCAAATGTTGGTAGCAAATGTATAACAACAAATCAACTCTTTCGACATTTCCTAGGTTGAACTTGGATGTGGCAGCTCCGATATAAATCAATCCTCCGTAGACAAAGCAAAGTCCTATAGCTGCTATGATTGACGCTTTTATTGTGTATTGTTTGATTGTTTTGTCATCTGTAATTCCGTTTCCCATAAATCCTTTGGTAACTACAATAGCAAATACTAATGATGCCAACGCATCCATGGTTTGATATCCTTCTTCAAAGCTTGATTGGAAGACTTGAATTTGATATGTATTTACAGGCGTTGCAACGGGATATATTATTCCTTTGAAAATAATTACCACAAGAGTTGAAATCAACAACGGCGTCAAAATTTTTCCCAAATTATCTATTATGCTGCTTGGTTTTCTGACGAATAAATACACACAAGCAAAAAATACTACCGTGAGCAAAACAGAATTTGCTCCTTTGAAAAATCCTTTTTGAATTATTTCTACTGTTGTTGCTGCAGTCCTTGGAATTGCAAGTCCCGGTCCTATCGCAAGCATAATTATAGTTGAGAATATTAGTGAAAATCGCGGACTTATAGTGTTGCCGATTTTTTCAATTGTTCCGCCGCTTTTTGTCGCTGCGAGTAATCCCAAGAAAACCAGTCCTACTGCGCTTAGCAAAAATCCTAATGTCGCAATCAAATACTGATCTCCTACTTTATTACCCAAAAACGGTGGAAATATCAAATTTCCCGCTCCAAAAAACATCGAAAATAGTGCGAATCCACTAACAAATATTAATTTCCTGTTTTTCATAATTACCTCTGTATAAATATTTTAAATTTTTATTAGTTCTTACAATTCTACCACAATTTCTTCCAGATAACAACTTTTTTCTAAAAAACAAACTTGTGCGAATGTTTGTTTTATTATAAAATACGAATAGGTGATATTATGGAATTAAAACGCAAATTATCAATATTATCAGACGCTGCCAAGTACGATGTTAGTTGTTCTTCTAGTGGTTCAAAAAGGAAAAATACCTCTGACGGAATCGGCGCGGCGCAGAATTCTGGAATATGTCACAGCTGGTCTGAAGACGGAAGGTGCATTTCGCTACTTAAAATTTTACTCACAAACAAATGCATTTACAGTTGTGAATACTGCGTCAACAGAAAAGAAAACAACATCGAAAGAGCAGAATTTACCCCAGAAGAAGTGGCTGATTTGACTATAAATTTTTACAAAAGAAATTACATAGAAGGATTATTCCTGTCGAGTGGAGTTGTAAAAAGTCCAGACCACACGATGATAAAGCTTATAAGAGTTGCGGAAATTCTTCGCAATGAGAAAAAATTCAACGGATACATTCACATGAAGGCAATTCCTGGAGCAAGTGAAGAATTAATCGAAAGACTTGGAAGACTTATCGATCGTATGAGTATCAACATAGAACTTCCAACGAAGCCAAGCTTGAAGATGCTTGCTCCACAGAAAACTTATGAGTCCATCGAAAAACCGATGGATTTTATCAACGAATCCATCACTCAGTACAAAATAGACAGGAAAACAATAAGAAAGACACCTTTGTTCTTACCAGCTGGTCAATCCACTCAAATGATAGTAGGAGCAGGAAGAGAATCGGATCTTACAATTATCAACAAAGCAAGTAGCTTATACGAAGATTACAAACTCAAAAGAGTTTTCTATTCTGGATTTGTCCCTGTAATCAAATCGAAATACACAGATGGTATCAAAAAAGTTCCCATGCTACGTGAACACAGGTTGTACCAAGCCGATTGGCTGATGCGATTTTACAAATTCAAATCAAACGAAATTTTGAACGAACAAAATCCGTTTTTTGATTTGACGTTGGATCCCAAATCATTCTGGGCAGTGCAAAACGTAGCTAACTTCCCAATAGAAATAAATCGCGCATCTTATGAAGAACTTTTGCGTGTTCCAGGATTCGGTCCAACATATGCTATGAGAATAATAAATGCGAGAAAATTTGCCAACCTCAGCTACGACGATTTGACCTCTCTCAAAATCTCCCTGAAAAAAGCGAAGAACTTCATAGTCGTAAATGGAGTTTATCGCGGACAAAAATACAGCACACAAGACGATTTGTTGGATATTTTAAGAATGCAAGAAGGAAAAAACGTCACACAACTAAGTTTTTTGGAGTAGATATGAGATACAGTTATGATAACAGCTTAGATGGCTTGTTCACGGTGATTTTTGAACAGTACAACCACATCGAAAATTCGATTATCATTGTAAAAACTGAGCAATTGGATTTTTTGAATGACGACATATACATTGAGACAGACGTTGATAAATCATCGCGTGTGAAAAAATCTTTAATAGACACATTCGGATTCAACTTTTATCGTGGCATCAACTACGCATTTGTCTCAGAAAATCCCGACAAATCAACCATTATCGCTAAGACAATCAAAAATATGTACAAATACGGCTACAACTTCATCAACTCATCTGACAAAATTGCTGTAGCATTCAATAGTCTGTGCAAATATTCCACAAGAGAACTTCACGCATACAAAGGCCTTCTCAGATTCAAAGAAATCCAAGATAATTTCTTGTTCGCAGAATTCGAACCTAACAACGACATTTTGGAACTACTCACATATCATTTCAAAAACAGATTGAGAAACGAAAAGTTTGTGATTTACGATAAGAGAAGAAACAAGTGCGCGATTTATGTGGACAAAGATTTGGCGTTTTATGATGTACAAGAAATCTTCAAAGAAGAATCTGATGATGAGAAAATGTTTGAAGATTGCTGGATAGAATTTTACAATTCAGTCGGGATAAAAGAACGCCACAACCTCAAACTTATGCAGAATAATATGCCGAAAAGATATTGGAAATATTTACCAGAGAAAAATAAAATTTACGAGAATGAAAAATAATTGTTGCATTTACACTTAATATTTTTGAAAGAATAAGTGTAAATGCAACAATGTGAATTCGAAAAAATTCATTAGTGATGCTTTTTATATTTGTTGCCAGTTTGTTGCCAGTTTGTTACCCTTTGTCAAGAATCTTAGCGAATTGTGAGTGCTATCTGTAAAATTTAATAAAATAAAAATAAGCCTAGAACGTGTATATTCTAGGCTTTTCGCTTGGTACTCCCACCCGGATTCGAACCGGGGATGCCCCCTTAGGAGTAGACCCGATACGACATCGGGAAGTGGCATCTAATGCTTAAAAATGCTTGGAAATACAAGGTTTTTCAGCATTTCAAATCCCATCTGATACTACGCTGTGATAGCTAATTCAGAGGGATTTTACACCGTCCGATTGGCTCGAAATTAGCAAGTCTTTCGATTTTTGGTGGACGTTGCAAGTGCAAGTAAATGTCACTATGTAACTTCTCGTGATGCGAAATGATAGGAAATCCTATTCATTCTCGTGTGAGGGTGCGGGTGTCCTTAGACACAGATTTCAGTCTGTTTTATATATCATTTCAAAATGAATTTTTCAACCAGAATTATTAAGAATTTCAAAGGTTTTTCAGACTCAATGATTCTATGTAATTTAGACCCGCCGAAGCAGGTCTTTTTTTATTTCAGCATAATCTCTCTATCCTCAGCGCCGAGCATATAAGCACCCTTGGCAAAAGCATCCCTTGCAAGAAGCTCTGCTACATCAACCCTATCGAACAGCATCCATATTTCTTTCTCTTTCGGAGTCAGTTCATGGCTATGGTCAAACAAATGCTCAAGTCCCAATCCTTCAAGCAATGCCGACTTTGCTGCTTTGTATTCCTCAGCTCTGCCAACATATTCGTCGTTCCTTTCCTTGGAAAATGCCTCGATATTGTCAGCTCTCAGATGCTCGTAATACTCGTCCATAAAGATTCTATCCATACTCGTTGACCTCCATAACAAAAAAATAAGGGCAGACCCTTTTACAGCTATTGTAGCTATGTAAAAGGATCTGCCCTTGCAGTTACTATAATGTTTTTGCCAGCGACTTCAGGAGTGCTGCCATTTCCGGATTTTGCAGAAGCTTCAGAAGAAGTTCTTTATCATCAGCGGAGCTTTCCGTTGCGGCTGGTTGAACCGGCTCAGGCGTTGCCTGTCTGCCTGAGTAGAACGCAGCTTCCATTCTTTCAGCGTTCAGTCTGCGGTCATCGTCGATGATATGGGAGTAAACATCCGCTACCATCTTGACCTGTGCATGACCGGAATCGCCTTGAACGGATTTCATATCGCCGCCGTTCAGCTTCAGCTTGTAAGTGATACTGGAATGTCGGAGACTATGGAAAACCACTTTCGGCAGTCCCTTCTCCTCAATCAGCTTATTGAAAGCACGGTTGATAACCTGCCCCTCAATCGGCTTGCCATTGGAAGAACAGAAAACCAGATTGAAGTCTACGAACTCGTCACCGAAAAGGTCTTTCAGTTCTTCGATGTCAGCCTTTCGCTGTACCAACATTTCCGCTACGGTTTTCGGTAAGAACACCTTGCGGACACTTGTTTTGGTCTTAGGAGTTTTGAGAACCAATGCGGTATGCGTACTGGCGAAGGTCGGTGGGAACTTGAACATGATGTCCTTACCGTCCAGATCTGCCATCGCTTCACGATTTACTCTCTGCAACTCCTTTTCAACGAAGATGCTTGCCTGACCAAGTTCAATACTGGTGGGGGAAATGTCAATACAGTCCCAGGTAAGCCCCAGAAGCTCGCCCATTCGCAGGGAACAGGAGAAGGCAAGGTTAATAGCCAGACGAAGAATATCATCGTCACAGGCTTCCAGAGCCTTCTGGAGCACTTCTGCTGTCCAGATATCCCTGGTCTTGTGTTCTTCTTTCGGCAGCGTAGCGTGCTCCACAGGGTTTCTGGTCATCAATTCCCACTTGACCGCTTGATTGAAAGCATTTCGCAATGTCTTGTGAACCTCTCGGACAGTATGCGGAGTCAGATATTCTGTACGGGCTTTTACATACTTAGAAGAAACCGCTTTGACAGAAAGCAAATCTCGGTAATACTTGTCCATGATTCTCGGCGTGACATCCTCCAGCTTCATATCACCGATGAGGGGACGAATATAGTTTGCAATCAGGCTCTTTCTGCTTTCATAGGTAGACATCGCCCAGGTGTTCACACCATAGATTGACATATACTCATCCAAAAGATCATTGACGGTTTTAGCAGAAGGGGGAATAAAGGTTCCGGACTCCTGCTCATATTCAACCTGCAACTTCCTTTTCTTTGCTTCGGCATTCGTTTCAAAGGTTTCCCACTTCTGACGCTTGTTGCCGTTCTCATCGGTGTATGTATAAACCACAGAATACTTCTTTTTTCTCTTAACGATAGATGCCATGTAATCAGCTCCTTTCCTGTCTATCTTCCGCTAACTGGTAGCGGGTCTGATTGTGA
Source organism: Finegoldia sp. P3-F-LR (assembly GCF_052932165.1). Taxonomy (NCBI): domain Bacteria; kingdom Bacillati; phylum Bacillota; class Tissierellia; order Tissierellales; family Peptoniphilaceae; genus Finegoldia; species Finegoldia sp. P3-F-LR. The sequence goes on from NZ_JBRFJE010000008.1 coordinate 11,502, forward strand.
TACCATTTTTCAAAGCTCTCTTTGGTAGCTCGCTTATACCTGCCAACCTTGATAAGCTCAAAATCTTCATTGGCAACGATATAGTAAATGGTCTGACGATGTACCCCAAGCATTCTTGCCATTTCCGGCAGACCGTAGGTGGATGCCATAATATCTGCATCCAGTTCCTGATCCTCTACCGTGCGGTAATCGGTTTGAGAAGCATACCATCTTTCAAAGCTCTCCTTTGTCACTCTGCGCTTGCCCAGGACATCGACCACATCAAAATGCCCTTTGGCAACCAGTTCGTAAGCAGTCGCTTCTTTCAGCCCAAGGCGCTGTCCAAGCTCCTCCATTGAATATGTAGTTTTCTTCAATTCCTCGCCGGGAGGGGTTCCATCGACCTTCTGGTATTTGAACTGATTGGCATACCATTCTTCAAAGCTGTCGATCATCACCCTCATGGTGTTGCCGACAAGAATGGTTTTGAAGTAATTCTTCTTAATGAGCCAGTATGACTCCGTTTTACCAAGACCGAGCATCCTGCCCATTTCCAGAACAGACATACTCGTGCGTTTTCTCATTTCCGCCATCGTACAACCTCCTATGTAAAAAATGTAGCCATGTGTTTCTTGTCATGGCTACATTTTATCGAACTCTCAATATGTTTTGAAGTTTGTCGCCGGGTTGTACGACGCCCTTGACAAATCTTACATTTGATGATCCAACCACTCATCAAAACTCTTTTTGGAGATTCTGATACTGCCACCGATGCGGACGCTATGGAAAACTTTCTTTTTCACAAGGTTGTATGCGCTGGTTCTGCTGATGCCCAGAATATCCTGAATCTCATCAACCGTATAGGTTCTCTTATCAAACTGAACTGCGTTAGCAGCCATCGCTTCTTCGGTGCGCTGATTCATGGCAGCGATTCTTTCTTCAAACATTTATGTTCACTCCTTCGCTCTCTTTGCTTTATGTTTTGGGGAACGCTTTTTCAGCTGTTCCATTGCCAGGCTGACAGATAAGGCTTTCTCAATCGCTACCATTTCACGGGGCGTTACCTTACCTAAGTAATTATCAATCCTGCTTTTATCAATGGTACGAATCTGTTCCAGCTGAACAACGGACGCTTCTTTGAATGCAGGATTGTCGTAAATAACAAAGTGCGTCGGCATATTCGCTTTCTTATGGATTCTGGTGGTGACCGTTGCCACAATCAATGTGGGAGCGTGTTTATTACCGGTATCGTTCTGAATGACGATAACCGGACGGATGCCGCCTTGTTCCGACCCAACTACCGGGTCCAGCTTGGCGCAATAAATATCACCACGGCAATATACCCAATTTTCTTTCATCATGTGCCATGACCTCCTTTCGTTGGCTATGTAATAACTGACTGCCAGAAAGGAATCAGGCAGTCAGTCCAAAAGTCTATGTGTCCCATATTTGCCACGCACCCCTGGGAAAGAGGGCTTACGCCCTCAGGGAATCACCGAACGACTGATTGCGAATCAGTTCCATAGGAATCTAACCTCTGCCGGGTTCTCCGCCAGCTCCGTAGAGAAGTATCTTTAATCCTGTTGCTTTCATGGCCGTATTGGGAGCAACCCAATATTTACAAGCCAGTATTGATCGCTGGCATCGGGAGAGAGACAAGCGCTTAATTTATAGAAGAAAGTCGTTCTGTTTCTCTATCCGATACGTCTCGGCGTACCGCTGATGTGGCTGATGCTCTCGCACCGGCAACAGGAACGTATTCGATGACTGTGTATTCAGTTTTCAAGGATCAAGCAGCCGATTTTCTTTGGCTGTATCTAAATTGTACCTGTTCCTCATGCAAGTTTTTATTGCCTCGTAGGTATAGTTTTGAGGTTATTCACGACCTAAAAATATGTAATCAAGGGTTGTCTCAAAGCGCACAACCAGTTCGATTGCCAAATCAATAGAGATACCTCTGTTGCCGGTTTCAATTCGTGCAATGGTGTTTGCGGCAACACCTAACTGCTCCGCAAGCTGTTCCTGTGTAAGCCCATGTTCCTTTCTCAAGGCTTTAATTCTTTTTCCGCTTTCAACCAAGTCGTAATACATTTTCGTTCCTCCGTGTTTTTGAATTTGTGAAGTTGCAAAATCAAAAACAGCGGGAGGAGATCGTGCCCGATTCTCAATACCCTTTGCCATCTGCCTGTCCTCCTTGCAGGCATAAAAAAAGAGCCGGAGTAAATTACTCCAAGCTCTCGTTCATGCCTTTGTGTTAATTATGGGGGAAAATAGGCAGGTATAAAAAAAGCCCCGTACCCATTACAGGCACGAGGCGTAACTCTCTCTATTCAATTTTATGCCGCTATCTCCCAGCATAGCCATTTTAACACTGGACAAGTCGGACTTTCAGTAGGGGAACCGTCGTATTTTCATCGGATTTTAGTCGGACTAAAATCCTGTCTTAGCATTCACAATAACACAATGCTTCTTCCTCCCGGGCACTTTCCAGGAAATCTTTCAATTTAGGAATGGCTGTTCCCCAAAGTGACAGACCAAATAACAGTATCGCTTCTTTCTTTCGGTCATAGTAGGTGCTGCGTTCCATATTCAAAACCTCCAGCATTTCTGATTCCCTGTACTTGAAGCGGTTGAGATATGCCTTTGAGATAATCTCACAGTACAGAGCGCCTTTATCTGGATATTCTCTGATTTTCAACATAGCCATATCTACCAGTTCAATGATCCACTTTGTCTCAAATAAGCTGCGAATGCGTTCTTCAAATCGTTCTCTCGCTTCATCCGGAGCAAAGTTCTCCAGATAAATCAATGCACCATCTAAGCTGTCACCGTAAGTACAAATAAGGGTATCACATACATCATTCGCACGATCAATGGTAGACCAGCACACCTCTCGATATATGGATAAAATCAGCTTTGCTCTTTCATACAGAACCTTCTCGTCAATGTTCTGCATCCGGCAAAGCATTCGAATACTGCTTAATACCTGTGTATTATATCTGCTCATTCAGAATCTCCTTTCAGCCTAATCCATAAAATAAGAATTCCTTTCTAACTCCTGTCACTTGGCTAAAGGGAAACAAATACCATGGGACAAGAATGACTATAACTTCCGATATTTGATTAAAATAACAGAAGTGAAATCGGAAGTTCTTGACTTTATAAAAGTTCCGATATATAATTAAGTGGAATTAAAACTTCTATTATGATTCTTATTATAGCATTTTCCAGAAGTTTGTCAACAAATAATCGGAAGTTACGAATAAATATTTTTTGAAAGGAAGGATACTACCATGACATTTGGAGAAAAAATTAAAGAAGCTCGTTTGGCTATGAACCTATCTCAAACGGAGCTTGCCCAGATGACCGGCATTTCCGAAAGATCCCTTTACACCTATGAGCAGCTCGGAACACTCCCCAGAAAAAGCAACATCAGAAAACTTGCTGAAGCACTGCATATCTCTGTGTCCTATCTTTTGGACGAATCTGAAACGGATAGCCAGAGCCATATAGATCAGGATATGTTTATTTTAGAGGCAAAGGAAAACTTCGGTTCAAAAGGAGCAAAAGAAGCTCAGGAAGTGTTGGGTCGTGTAAATTCTCTGTTTGCCGGTGGAGAATTGGACGAGGACGCAAAAGATGTATTCTTCCAGGCGATTATGTCAGTTTATATGGACTCTAAGAAAACAGCACGGGAAAAGTACACTCCGAAGAAATACAGAAAGCATAAAGATAAAGAGTAAAATCCTCAAGCACAGAATATGTTTTCTGTGTGCGATTCGGAGGTGAAGCAAATGAAAACGGCAGAGCATATCATTGAAACTGTCGATAAGCTTGTGCGAAAATATCACACCAGAGACCCTTACGAGCTATGTCAGCTGTTAGGTATCAAAATCCACTATTACGATTTACAGAAGAAATTGAAGGGCTTCTTCTATTACCAGTCCAGACAAAAGAATATCGTGATAGATCACAATGTGAACGGTATCCTGGAGCGTATATTAGTCGCACATGAATTAGGACACGCTGTCCTGCATACAAAAATCGCTATGATGCACGGCTTTCAAGAAATGGAAGTTTTTGATGATAGATCAATCGAAGAAAATGAAGCAAACTTCTTTGCGGCGGAGCTTCTGTTAGAAGATGGGAAAGTCCTGGAATGCCTTTCGGAACACACATTTTTTGAAACGGCTAAAATGCTCTATGTACCGGCAGCATTATTAGACTACAAATTCAGCCTGCTCCACGAAAAAGGAGAGCTGGTAAATTCGATGTATATTCGTAAAGCAGATTTCCTGAAAGAAGATCTTCATGCCTACGATAACGACATTGGTTATGGCGATATATGAATATCTATTTTTATATCTTTACAGAAAAAGTCCACCAGTACGATGCGTAGTGCATCATGACTGGTGGACTTTTTGCTTCTTAAAGAATCAGTATATTGTGCTGCAAAAAAGAACCCCATAGCAGTTCACTCTGTACCGTCAATGGGCTTCTTTTTCATTATATCAATCAAGCTCCGCTTTTTTTATCATCTCTTGCTGGTCAATCAAGACATCAATCAACTTTCCTACGGTTATCAATGTTGTTACATTACACTTTTTCAGTTTTGCAGCAATCTCATTATCAATGATGCTGTCGCATTTTGCATATGGGGTATCCAGTAAAAAATAGTCAAAGTTCTTTTCCAAGACGAATGCCAGTTTTAGAAGCATTGCCAAAGAAACTTTCGTCTGTCCAACTTCAACATGGCTCATATGATTGTTCGAGCAACCAACCAACGCACCCAAATCAGCCTGACTATAACCCTTTTCCAGTCGGGCAGCTCTAATGCGCTGACCAATCTTAACGTAATCAATTTCCGGTTGCGTTTCAATCACCTCCATGCTGTGTATGATTCTGCTATACATTATAAAATGTACCAAAAATCTCAACAACCAACATCGGGTGCAAGTTGCATTTATAAATGCAATATGATAAAATTTTATAGGCAGATTGCATTAAATGATAGAATGAAAAGAACCCCAAGACGACAATATGAGCTATCTTGAGGTTCTTTAAAATAAAAAATTCGTAGAGTACATTACTCCACGAAAAAACACCGCCAAACACTGAAAACTCAGCATTATTTGACGGTGTTGACAATTTATTTGACGGCTAATAAATCAGAAAGCCGTTGCATATTTTCTCTTTTTAAATCCATGGATGGGTGTACATAGCGATTCATTGTAATATTCACGCTGGCATGACCCAATATTTCGCTGAGACTTTTTACATCGAATCCAAGCTCTATGCACCTTGTAGCAAATGTATGACGTAACGAGTGATAATTTGCGGAGGTGATTCCGCTGTTTTTCAATACCTTCTTAAAATGATTTTGCATGGTTCTTGGTTCTAATGGATTCTGATCGCTATTGGTTAGGATGTAGCCAGTAGAAGAAGCTTTGTGTGCTGTAAGAATAGTCATTAAGCCATGGGGTACTGGAATAGTACGGATGGAGCAAGCACTTTTTGGTGTGGTAACAACAATCCTTGTCTTGTATTCACTGTTGGTTCTATCTTGGATTCTCTGGAGCGTTTGATGCACGTGGATTGTGTAATCTGAGAATGAAACATCTTCCCATCGTAACGCACAAATTTCACCTACTCTGAGACCAGTGAATAAACATACTAATATACCAATATTGCAGGAATCAAGATTAGAATACAAGTATTGGCATAATTTTTCCTGTTCAGCACGACTCAAAACTCTCATTTCCTTCGTTTGACGTTTTATCTGTATAGATCGTGCGTCACAAGAAATGGCTTTCCCGTTTCGGGTGGCAAATTGTAAGACATTTCGAATTAGAGATAAAATATCTGAAACAGTTTTAGAGGAAAGTCCATTCTCCTTTAATCCACCAGAAACAAGGAAAAAATTACACTGCGTTTCAATAAACTCGTGTGTTATATCACGCAATTGTTTGCTTCCGAACACAGGAAGTATATACGAGCTGAGAAGATTCCTATATTTGTTGCTTGTAGATTCCTTCACTTTAGGACATATAGCTTGAAACCATTCCATAGCAACCTGTTCAAATTGATCTGAGCTAATTTCTGGATCGACAGTGACAGAATTACTCGTGCACGAACTTTGACTGATAAGTTTTGCCTTGACTTCTCGATATGACTTTGCATAAACATAACCGTAATTGGCTTTGCCTGTAGAAGATCGGGACTTAATGTATCTTCCTTCCCATCTGCCGTCTTTCCTTTTGTAAATATTTTCTCCTTTTCGTGCCATAAGGTACACCTCCTTCAATATGACTATAATTCTGACGGCAAATTGTGACTTTGGAACTTTCTAAGATGGATTTTTGTGCAAAACCTCGTGTTTTATGTCCCTAACATATTGACAAACAGTGCGACAATTTGTAAAATAAAGATATAAACTAAAAAAAACAGAGAAGAATGCGATTCGTGGAGTAATGTACTCTACGAAAGAGTATACCCAGGAGGAGATTTATTGATTCAATTTGTAGGGCGAGATGCTTATAAGCAGTTTTGGAATTTTAGTAAAGATGAGAAAGAGAACTTGGCCACTCAATTGGCGATTGAGTTACCCGCACTCAGAGGAAAAGTTGGTGCATCACAAGAAGAAATTGCTTCGGCTGTTGGTATTTCACGACAAACTTATAGTGCCTACGAAAATCGGACACGCCCAATTCCATGGAGTTTATATCTAGCACTATTGTTTTATTTTGATTACATTCCAAGTACACATTATATGATTCGCCAGCTTGAATTATTCCCAAATGAATTAGACGAATGTTGGTTAGCTGGTAGAGTTTTTATTGAGGAAGAAAAATGAGCGAATATTCACAGCAAATAAAAAGGGATATTACATGAACAAAAATATAAAATATTCTCAAAACTTTTTAACGAGTGAAAAAGTACTCAACCAAATAATAAAACAATTGAATTTAAAAGAAACCGATACCGTTTACGAAATTGGAACAGGTAAAGGGCATTTAACGACGAAACTGGCTAAAATAAGTAAACAGGTAACGTCTATTGAATTAGACAGTCATCTATTCAACTTATCGTCAGAAAAATTAAAACTGAATACTCGTGTCACTTTAATTCACCAAGATATTCTACAGTTTCAATTCCCTAACAAACAGAGGTATAAAATTGTTGGGAGTATTCCTTACCATTTAAGCACACAAATTATTAAAAAAGTGGTTTTTGAAAGCCATGCGTCTGACATCTATCTGATTGTTGAAGAAGGATTCTACAAGCGTACCTTGGATATTCACCGAACACTAGGGTTGCTCTTGCACACTCAAGTCTCGATTCAGCAATTGCTTAAGCTGCCAGCGGAATGCTTTCATCCTAAACCAAAAGTAAACAGTGTCTTAATAAAACTTACCCGCCATACCACAGATGTTCCAGATAAATATTGGAAGCTATATACGTACTTTGTTTCAAAATGGGTCAATCGAGAATATCGTCAACTGTTTACTAAAAATCAGTTTCATCAAGCAATGAAACACGCCAAAGTAAACAATTTAAGTACCGTTACTTATGAGCAAGTATTGTCTATTTTTAATAGTTATCTATTATTTAACGGGAGGAAATAATTCTATGAGTCGCTTTTGTAAATTTGGAAAGTTACACGTTACTAAAGGGAATGTAGATAAATTATTAGGTATACTACTGACAGCTTCCAAGGAGCTAAAGAGGTCCCTAGCGCCTACGGGGAATTTGTATCGATAAGGGGTACAAATTCCCACTAAGCGCTCGGGACCCCTTGTAGGAAAATGTCCTAAGTGTGGCAACAATATTGTATTAAAAAAATCGTTTTATGGTTGTTCAAATTATCCTGAATGTACCTTCACTTTAGCTGAACATTTTGAATGAAAAATATAATTGTCGCTTGATCGAGAAACTTTATCGCATTATGGACGAGGTGAACCAAGACAGGAAAGATTGCGATTAAATAAGAAGGAGAAAATATAATTATGTCCAAGTATAAAAAAATGAAACAGCTCATAGCGGATATGCGCTTACCTGAGTATCGTTATAAGCAACTGCTTGATGCTGTGTTCCTACAAGGAATTATGCGTTTTGAAGATATGAAGTTGCTTCCAAAAACGCTGCGCGAAAAGTTGGTGGAGCAGTTTGGTGAAACTGTTGTGGAGATCAAGGCGATCCATCATGAGAAATCAATGCAAACTGACAAGGTGCTGTTTGAACTGTCGGACGGAAACCGTGTGGAAACGGTGGGTCTGTTTTATAAAGAGGGCTGGAACTCCTTTTGCATTTCATCTCAAAGCGGTTGCGGCTTCGGTTGTAAGTTTTGCGCAACAGGGACTTTGGGATTACGCAGAAACTTGACTGTGGATGAAATTACCGACCAAATCCTATATTTTATGCAACAAGGATGCAGTATCAACAGTATCTCTTTTATGGGAATGGGAGAGCCGTTCGCTAATCCACAAGTTTTTGAAGCCCTGCATGATCTGACCGCCCCGGAACTGTTCGGGCTGTCCCAGCGACGCATCACCATTTCGACTATCGGTATCGTGCCGGGTATTCAAAAATTGACAAGAGAATATCCGCAAGTCAATCTGGCCTATTCCCTCCACGCACCTACTGACCGTCTGAGGGAAACGCTCATGCCAATAACTAAAACATACCCCCTTGGTCAGGTACTGGATACATTAGATCAGCACATTCGGCAAACAAATCGCAAGGTGTTTTTGGCATACATCATGCTAAAGGATGTCAATGACAGCGACAGACACGCAGAGCAACTTACCAAGTTGTTATTCAAACACAAAAAGTATTTGCCACTATACCATTTAGATTTAATCCCATACAATCAAACGACAGTTACGGAAACTATGGTGCCCTCAAGCCACACACGAATAAAGGCCTTTTGCCGTATCATTCATAATGCAGGAATTAGCGTCAATATCCGAACGCAATTTGGCTCCGATATTAACGCTGCTTGTGGCCAGTTGGCGGGGGCCTACCGTGACGATCAAAAACAAGGAGAGAGAACAATGTCCGCTATACAAGAACAGTCTTTTGAATGGCTCTTGTGTCCTGTGTGCAAGAGCAAAACACGACTTAAAATCCGAAAGGACACGATACTTGACAATTTCCCACTCTTTTGTCCCAAATGCAAAAGTGAAATGCTTATCTGTGTCAAACAATTTCATATATCTATTATCAAAGAGCCAGACGCACAGACGCAGAGCCGATAATCCGTAGCCCTTGGGTGCGAGTTATCGGCTCTTTTGTTTTTTGGGGCGGGTATCAATCAAAGTTACCGCCTTATACGATGACTTTAGGAGGAACACGGCGGTTTCCATGGAGGGATCGTCGTGTTCATTTTGCTTTTTCACACTACCCGTGATTTTCACCTGCTAAAAAAAGCGTAGTTCTCCCTCCGGGATCGTCCGATCATGAACATGAAATATTCCAGTACATATATGTAAATAAAAACTCGTGCGTCCGCATAGCGTCATGCTGTGCGGGCGTTTTTATATATTCTTACCTTGGGACAAGTTGTCCCAAAGCTGGCAGCCCCGGCTGTCGATCCCCGCCCCCTCTCCGTTCAGAACGCCATCCACCCAGCTATCTGAACGGAGGAAAATATAATGGCTATCATCAATTTGAAAGAGTTTTACCCGTGGTACACCCACGATGAATATATCGAAGTTTCCGATGAAGTGGCCGCCGAACTGCGGGCGGACAAGCTGTACGAGGCTGCCCACCAGCGGCGGATCGTCCGCAACAAAGCGCAGTATTCCCTCGATTGCAATGATGGGATCGAATACTCTGCCTGTCTGCACGAGCCGACCCCGCAGGAGCTGTTGGAACGCATGGATCAGTTCTGCACTCTCTGGAACGCTCTCAACACCCTGCCGGAGATCCAAGGCCGCCGAGTGGATGCCTGTGTTATCCTCGGCAAGAGCTATTGCGAGGTTGCCAAGGCCGAGGGCGTAAATGAAAGTGCTGTGCGGCGTTCCGTAGAGCGTGGTTTGAAGCAGATGAAAAAACATCTTAAAGACACTCTGTAAGCCAGTCCGAATTGATGTGTTTGCTGTCCTTGGTATATAGAGAGGATTGATCCTCTCGACAACTGAATAGCGGCGGCTCCCGGCTTTGCCGGGGAGCCGAGCGGTGGGTACGCTGTGACTTCTCCCACGGGAGGACGAGCGATCCATACCAACACCGCAAGTGGGGCATCGCCACCCCACGGCCACGATCCGGCGTGGACAGGCTGGCCGCCTGTCCCGACCGGCCGCCGCACCCCAGCGGGAGCGTCATGTCGAGTATCGCTGTCTTATGACGGGCCAAGGAAATGAGCGTGGCGCTCCCAAAATCTTTATCAAGGAGGAAAACCTATTATGAGTTGCGATCCTGTATTGGCGGCTATGCTGGCCCGGCCGTGGAACAACAATGCCTGCCGGGGCTATGTCATCTACGCTATGGAAAACTGTGGCTTTTCTCCCACGGACATCCGGCGTGTGGTGGCAGAACTCCACGAGGTTTTTGACTTCTGCGGGCTGGAGGAGGCCCAGCAGCACTTTGAGAACGGCCCCTATTGACCTTGGGACAACCTGTCCCAAGGTGGAGCAAGGCAAGAGGGCGGCACCGCCGAGGTGCCGCCTTTCTGCGTTTCCCCACGGGACAAGGGGAACTGTCGGTCATTGTTTCTCGCTGCGCCGAAAGGAGGCCCACATGGAAGTTCCCGTACCAACCAAGGAGGAATACACTTATCAAGTCGGAAAAATCCAATTTATTGTCACGCCCGTCTACAAGGACAAAGGCGAGTCTATGCGTGACATTCTCTTGAAACTGATGTTGGCTGATTTGGAGCCAGCTTAACTTTTCATCCACATCCTTAACACGGGCGGTCAACGGAGGTATAATATAAATAGGATAAAACCTCTTGTTTGACTGCTGGAAGGAGGATATTTTGAAACAGTCAAGCAAGAAAACCGCCCTCGGCACAGCCGCCCTTTACTGCCGACTGAGCCGTGATGATAATATGGACAACGAGTCCAACAGCATCAGCAATCAGAAAAAGATACTGCAAAAAGCCGCCAAGGACAAGGGCTATACGGACACCATCTTTTTCGTGGATGACGGTATCACCGGCACCACCATGAAGCGCCCCGGCTTTCAGAAAATGATCGCCGCAATCGAGGCCGGGTATATCTCGGCGGTGTTCGTCAAAGACCTGTCCCGGCTGGGCCGCAACTACATTGAGGTGGGTAAGCTCACCGAGGAGTTTTTCCCGCTTCATGATGTGCGGCTGGTGGCCGTGTCCGATGGCGTGGACAGCGACGAGGGCGAGGATGACTTCACCCCGTTCAAAAACATAATGAATGAGTACTACGCCAAGGACATCTCCAAGAAGCGCCGGATCGTCAATAAGATGAAAGGCAACGCCGGGATTCCGCTGTCCCCACCGCCCTATGGCTATATCAAAAACCCGGACGATCCCCGGTTTTGGGTGGTCGATCCCGTGGCCGCCGATGTGGTGCGCCGTATCTACCGCATGGCGCTGGAGGGGTACGGGCTGGCCGAAACTGCCGCCGCTCTCGGCGCTGATGGTATCGTCAACCCCACCTACTACTGGCGCAGCAAGGGTACAAGCCGGGGCGGTTCCAAAAGTACCTTGGAGCCTACCAAGTGGGGCCATACCACGATCAAGAAAATCCTTACCACGCAGGAGTATTGCGGCGATGTCATCAACTTCAAAAGCTACTCCAAATCCTACAAGATGAAGCGCCGGATCGAAAACCCGGAGGAAAACCGGGCGATCTTCCTCAATGTTCACGAGGCTATTATTGATCGGCCCACTTGGGAAAAGGTACAGGCGCTGAAGGCCGGAACCCGGCGCAAGCGCCCCACCGTCACCCAAGAGCCAAGCGCCTTTTCCGGCGTGATGAAGTGTCCCGAGTGCGGCGGCAATCTGAACTTCCACTTTAATCAGAACAACCACGACATCAAGTTTTTCAGTTGCCAAAACCATAATTCGGGGCTGCGTAAATGCTCGTCCACCCACTATATTCGGCTGGACTTCTTGGAGCAGGTCGTTCTCTACGAGGTGCATCGGCTGGCCTGTTTCGCCAACGAGTACGAAAACGACTTTATCAAAGCGATGGTGGGCCGCTCGGCAAAGGTAGCCGAAAATGAGCGGGTACGCAAAAAGCGGGAGCTGGATGGGCTGCTGGCCCGTGACCGGGAGTTGGACACACTCTTTGAGCGGCTGTATGAGGACAATGTTTCCGGCAAGATCGACGATGCCCGGTTTGCGAAAATGGCAAAGCGCTATGAGCAGGAGCAGGGCGAGAACGCCGGACGCATCAAGGCCCTGCGGCTGGAAGTGAAAAAGCTGGAAGAAAAGCGGATGGATGTAGATGACTTCTTGGAAACGGTACGCCACTACACCAACGCCGCCAAGATCACCAAACGAATGGTAGCCGAGCTGATTGACCACATCGAGGTCTATCCTGCGGTCAAGGAGGACGGTGTAACCAACCAGCGGGTGACGATCCACTACAACTGTATCGGGGCCTTTGAGGTGCCGGATCGCCGCAAAATCCCCGAGCGGGACATCCTGCTGGAAACGAGAAAAGGCGTAGCATTAAGCTACGCCCCGGCGGTGTAAAGGTGGTGTGGGATATGAGAGTTTTCATTTACTGCCGTGTGGCCCGTGACGATACCTTTGCATTGGAACACCAGCGGTTCTTGCTCCAGCTTTACGCAAAGCGGGCGGGATATACCATTATCGGCGCTGCGGACGAATACGGCAGCGGGTTGACCCTTGACCGTCCGGGCATGGGAAAGGTCACACAGGCCGTTCTCGCTGGCGAGGTGGATGTGGTGTTAGTCCATAGTCTGACCCGGATAGGCCGGGAATGGGGGATGACCCAAAGCTATATCGACCAGCTCACCCGGCACAAGGTCAAGCTCCTTTGTATCAAAGAACGCTGCTTGTTCAGCGAAAAAGGCGTGATCCATTTTTGAGCATAAAAATGGACGTTATGCTGAAATGTGGAAACATTATACAGAGGCGATTGATTTGAAAGTTCAAACAAAGGTGGTGCAGTAAAATGAAAAAATTAAAAGAAATATTATTTTTATCAGATAAAGGCTATACTGATTTGAAAAAAGCAATAGGTGCTGGATGGCAAGATAAAAAATACAACGAGTTGGGCGTGGTTGTAAGAGACTGCAACAAGGCTCTCAATGACATATTGGTAATTATGCTTCAAGCAGAAAAATATGTGGCTTTACTCGCCAAGAGCCTTAGTGAATACGAAAGTGTTCAACTAGGATCTACAAATGGAATATCTGCAAGCACACCTCAGACCAGTAGTTTTGCTGTTACACCATCAAGTGCAGATACAACCACCTTTGAGTCAAATACCTTTGGTTCTAATCTTGCATTTGTTCAAGACAGACTATCAGCTGAACGATATTTTTCCCGTGGAAATCACTATGAAGAATATCGAGATTATTGGGAGAACGGGAACTATACCTTTTCTCGAAATGAAAATCCAGAACTCGTATACGTTAGAGCAAGGGATATTGAAGGAGTTTATCTCAGTGACCGAGAACTTGGGAACCCGGAAGGATTTTGGACACGGAATGGTCGAGAGGGATGGTCGAGAGAAAACATTCTAAGGCGAGCTTCGCACATCCAAGATGTTCGTCAAAATACTGAGTCAGGAATGTCTTTGGATGAGCTTTCACAAAACCCAGTGTTAGATGATACCATTCGTAGCTATTACAATAATCCTGTCCAGGTTGCGCAGGTAGGTTCTTATTATGTATTTCAGAGTGATGGGCGACATCGAACACTTGCAGCTCAATCGCTTGATACATATATCCCGGTTTTAGTAACAGGTAGCTACACTCGAAATGATTAACAAATGAGGAGGTGAGTGTTTGAGCAACGTAAATGCTGATGCAACTCAATTACTGACAATACTGAAAAATATGCGGACCTCCATTTCTTCTATCGAAACTACAAGAAGTTCTGTGAAGATGAAATATCAGCAATTGGGAATCGGATGGAATGACAAGAAGTACGATGAGCTGGGAACTATCGTAAAAGATTGCAACAAAGCCCTGAATGATATTTTACAGATTATGCTTCAGGCCGAAAAATACGTTGCTTCACTTGCCAAAAGTGTACAAGAATATGATAATGTTAATTTGGACACTCCTTCTGCACGAAATTCTTTCCTCCAGGGTCTGCAAACACCTAATGTTGGTAATTCGTCTTATCAGTATTGCCTTGGCGTGCTAACCCAAGGTAGCACACCAGACGGATATATCGCTGTTATATCACAACGCCATGAAAATGCAGAGCAGAATGTCAGAGAAGTGTTTGACCATTTCGCTGGTAAACTGATGATACAAGATTCTGAATATCCACCGGATCAGACAGCACATTACTCACCGGGAAATTATATAGGGCATTCACGAGGAGTCTACTACAATGCAGCTTCTGATATGACAAATCCAAGAGGTGCAGGAACAACTTATTTCCACGAGCTTGCTCACATGATCGACCATGCTTCGTGCAACTATCGGAGCAATCTATCCAATACTCCAGAATTTGCTGAGGCACTGGTTGAGGACGGACAAAGAATCCTGAGCTTATATAACAATCTTCCAGTGGAAAAGCAAACTGCTTTTCTGACCCGTATTAGGCAGGATTCAGCTCACTCCTTCTCGGACTTAATTGATGCGACAACAAATGGTCAATTGCACGGAAATTATGGTCACTCAAGGAACTATTGGACGAGACCGGGCAATCTACAAGCAGAAGCCTTTGCCCACTTTTTTGAAGCGTCTATGGGAGACCAAGGCAAATTAGAGCTATTAGCAAATTTCTTTCCTACAGCGTTTGGTATTTTTTCTTCAATGATTGATTCTATTAGACCAGATAATCATGTTAGGGTCTTGAGCAGAGAAAGGTAGGTGCATACAATGGACAAAAACAAGAGCGTTGCAGATTTTATGAATAGCTTCCTTAATACACCTGAACCGAAAATTGATAATGAGTATTATGAAATCGAAGAACAGTATTTTCGGCAATTCGGTCATGGTGTCCCAAGGGAAATGTTGCCTGATAGCATTTCAACGGAACAAATTAAACAAGCCATGAAAAAATGCATTCTTTCCAAAAAGGATAATCTCTTTGAACTATTAGGCATCATTATCAACGATAATTATTTATATTAAGAAAAGGAACGACGACATGGATGAAGACAACATTATAACTTTGAATGATGAGAATGGGAACGAAGTTGAATTTGAATTTCTTGACTTAATACCGTATCGCCAGAACGAATATGTTGTCCTGCTTCCTATTGGAGATTCGGATGGGCAAGTTGTTATTTTGCAGCTGAAAGAAATTGACGATGAAACAGAAGAATATGTTGGTGTTGAAAACGAATTTGTGTTAGAGACTGTCTTTGCTCTGTTCAAAGAGCGAAACAAAGATTTCTTTACATTTGAGTAATTAAACAATGCAAGCTCAAACCAACAACACGATAAAAGGGGGGTGCATTATGGATATTTGGCATCGTGTAGGCAGAATTGTTCGCTTCTCAAACTTAGGAACTCTTCTGTTCTTTACTCTTAATATTCTGCTGATTGTTGCTGTGTTCGGTTCGTCAGGAAGCATTGTTGAACTGATTTGTATTTACTTTTTCACAGTAGCTATCAGCTTATCCCCATTAGGCGAAATGTGCCTGGCTGCCTTCGCAGGAGCAAGCGATATAAAAAGAGTAGATATAAAACTTCGAGTTGTCCCGCTGGTTCAATATGTTTTAGATAAAGCAAAAGAGAACACATCATACTGTCCTAAAAAAGTGAAAGTGAAGATTATCCATGATCCTGCTCCAAATGCATTTGCTCTAGGTAGGCAAACACTATGCATAACTGACGGATTGCTTTTACTCTCCGATGATATGATACTTGGAATTCTCGCCCATGAGATCGGACATCTCTCATACGGACATACTGTTATCCAATTATTGATTGGCGGGGGCAATATATTTATATCCGGGTGCCTCCTGTTAATCAAAATATCCTACTGGATTTTTTCTGCAATCATGGGGCTGTTCGCAATATGCTCTCGTAGTGGTGTAATGGGTATAATTACCGCAGTTTTCGCAGGAATATCAACAGCACTTTCTTGGTTATGGGTAAAGTTCTGTATGCTTTTTCTGATGTGGTCTATGAGACAAAATGAGTATCTGGCTGATGAATTTGCTTATAAAATTGGTTTTGGTCTTGAATTAGCGACGGTATTAGACCAACATATCTCAGATGTTCCGCATGATGGTTTTCTCAGTGCAATATACTCAACTCATCCATGCAACGATGATAGGGTTGCAGCATTGCAAAATTTAGGTGTACCCTATTCTCGATACTAAATTCATAATCTCACAAATTGGCAAGCAGTGTAAACCTGTACAGGTTCACTCATTTTCTCGATTTTCCCTTCGGTGCAATCTTCGCAAATTTGCTTGTTGGGGAAGCATCCCCAATCCCCTTTGAACATCATCTGCCGATGATGGCTACACGATTTTCAATCGTTTCTCAAAGAACAGTAGAATAAAAATTTGCCCATGGTTGAAAGCACCGAAATCGAAAAGCAAAAAAGCAGCCACGATCCGCACCCTTTGGGGAGTGCAGACCGTGGCTTTTTGCTTTAACGGAAGTTCTTCTTTTCCTCTTTCTCTTTCTCTTTTTCCTGCTCTTTCTGCCTGTCGATATTCAAAATCGTTTCAACCGTCCGTTTGGCAATCAGCAGTTCTTCTTTCTCTTTTCTGATCTGACGGTACTCAGCGTAGTCCTGCTTTTTCTGGACTGCCAGCTGATGAAACTCCTCATACAATGATTGCATGGACGGGAGCTTTGTAATCTGCAATTCATCAAAGGCTTGCTTCGCCGCTTTATGAATTGTGATTTCCTGACGGTGTTCTTCAAAGAATTTTTTGCTATATCCAGACTTGCGGTACTCGATATAAATTTGCCTTGTGTTGCGATAATTTTTGATGTGCTGCTGCAACGCCTGAACCTCAACCATACGTTTCTCTGCGACCTTGATAGAATCAGAAAGCGCATCGAACCGGGCAGACAGATTTTCAATATGAGCAGTCAGATCGTCGTAGTTGCCCAAGCCTTTTTCTTTCAGTAGGATTACCGTTCGGGCAGCTTCTTTTCGGTTGAACTTCTTCGCCCACTTTTCATAACCGACCGTCTTGCCCTCGGCCATCTTTGCCTGAATATCAATCAGCATCTGGAACTGCTTCGGGGCAGGAGCCTTGGCAGAGCCGCCTTTTGATTTGTGCAGGTTCTTGCCGGAGATAACCGCTTGAATTTCCTCTTTGCTATATCCTTCGCCCAGGGAACGCAGCCGAATGAAACGCTTCTGATTCTCGCCCTTGAACGCAGGCTGCTTTCCATCCTTGAACTCAAATCCCATGTCAGCCAGAGCCTGAACAAAGCCATCAAAGCTCTTTGGTTTCTGCTTCAGCACCGCATCAATCGCATCACATAATTCGTCACGCTGGGTACGCTTCTTGGGATAAACAGTTCTTTTCTGGCGCTCCCGATACGGCTTCGGTGTAATAATGGACAGCCCGTGTTCCAGGCAAACCATATCACTGAGTCTTTGCACCGCCAGACCGGAAAGAAAGAAGTTTTTGAATTTCCGTGTGGCATCCAGCGAGGTCGAATTATAAATGATATGATTGTGAATGTGGGATTTGTCGATGTGGGTCGCAACGATGAAAGCGTGTTTTCCCTTTGTCCATCGCATCGCTGTTTCATAGCCGACTTGGTTCGCTTCTTCCGGGGTGATTTCTCCCGGCTTAAAGGACTGGCGTATCTGGTATGCGATGATATTGTTCTTCTGCTGTCTGCCGGTAATATGCTGATACTGCCGTTTGGAAAGCAGAAATTCCTCATCTGCTGTCTTTGGATCACACTCATAGGAACTGATAAATTCGCCATCATTGGTTTTTGCGGCATTTTGTGAGTAGTCGGTTCTGTCTGCCAAACATTGAGCGACCGTCTTTCCCTTATTCACATGGAGTGCAATCAATCTTGTCGCTGCCATTCCCATCACTTCCTTCCCAAAAAGAAAAAGCCACCGGTCGGTGACTTTTCTCTGATATTATCTTATGACCTGATAAATGCTCCCAGACTTTCTCCAATATTCTCGACTTTCATAACAGCCCAGACGAGCAAGAACACCGCTGCTATTGTCGCAATTCCAAGAACCACAAGAATAAGCAGGGACTGCCACAAAGCCTTTACAATGCAGTAAATCGCAGATCCGCCAATGACCAAGAGCAATAAACCAATTACATAGGACACAACATTTGTAAGCAGATTTCCAAGAATGCAAATCACTTTTACAACGAACAGCACCGGCAGTGCCAATATCTTCAATACCAGCTTCATAGGCTCAACCCCTTTCTTTTAATTATATTGTACAAGGGTATCTGCCATAACGCAATGATGTCAACCCTTATGTAAAAGCCGCAGCCGAAACTGCGACTTCCCAACAAGTTGTCGGATTACTGGATTGAGGACAGGCGAACAAGAACTTCTCTCATGTCCGTCCAGATCTCCTCCAGCCGTTTTTGCAAATCCTCAATGTCAGCACGATAGATGCTGCCTGTTTCGTTCGCTCGCTTTGCGTACTGGTTCAGGTTGTTGGAGCAGATTCGCAGGAGCGAAACCAGGGCTTTCACATCCTGCAAATCCAGTCTGATACAGTAACCATCCAGAGCCATTTTCCGCAGATAGGCTCCCATGCTGCGGATGCCAAGCTCGTCCATCTTCTCATGGATTCGCTCGACCTCCTCCTTGGATGCAAGGAAATGAACATCCTGATCTCGCTTTGCCATTACAACACCTCCTCACGGGTTTCAGAGTATTTTGCAGGCGGGATATGCTCCGCTTTGGATTTCAGATCAGCCAACACAGAAGGACGCTCTGACTCGCTTCTTTCGTCACGATTTTCCACAGAGTCCTCCATATTCAGGGCTGCATCCAGTTCTGCCAGTCGCTGACTTTTGGCTGTCAGCTCTGCTTCCTGCGGGAACGGTTTTCCAACCTCCGCCTTGGCTGCTTCCTGCTGATTGTAGAGATTATTCAACTGCTCATTGGCTCGTTCTAAGCGCTCAAGGATGCCTGCAAGGGCATTGTCCAGTCGGGTGATATTTCCTCGTGCGTCCGTTCCAAGGGCTACTCTGTGGCTCACAGCGCCCTTCAGGGTCACATCGAACTCGTTCCGGAAACTGTCAAACGAAAGCTCCATCTGAAAGCCACGGTAACTGCCAAGAGGAACCGGATCGGCACTTTTCGTGTCCTTACAAGCCGCAAGGAGGATTTCACCGGCATCTGCCTTTTCGGTGTAGGCTTTGCCCATGATTTCCATGCCGCAAAAGCCATCGGCAATCTGCGGGTGTGCTTCCACGGTTTTAATATCAGCTTCAAAGCCATGAATATAGCCTGTCTGCTTTTCAATCTCAGCCGGGAAGTATTTCAGAAGCTTATCTTCCATACGGTACTGCTGGCTCTGGTGGTCAGCTTTCAGCACCTTCAGCCTTGCCACATCAATGTCCAAGTCCATCTTTTCCTTGATAAGCGGATTGCCGGCACACAGCGCCTTGATCTCCGCATAGGACAGCGCCTGCTCATCCACATCGTCACAGGAGCGAACCGGTGATTTGGAGGTCATAATCTGAGAAATAAACTTCTGCTTGTTTTCCAAGGTCTGATACAGGTAGGCATCGAAGGTTCCCTCGGTCACATACTGATACACCTGAACCTCTTTGTTCCGGTTGCCCTGACGGATGATACGACCGTTTCTCTGGGTCATATCAGACGGACGCCAACCCACATCCAAGTGGTGAACTGCCACCAATTTGTCCTGGACGTTGGTTCCTGCACCCATCTTTTGCGTACTGCCAAGAAGCACTCGCACCTGCCCGGTACGAACCTTGGCAAAGAGGTCTTTTTTCTTTGCCTCGGTATCTGCATCATGGATAAAGGCAACTTCTTCCGCAGGCACACCGTTTGCAATCAGCTTGGTTTTGACATCATCATAGACATTGAAGGTTCCATCATTTTTCGGTGTGCTAAGGTCGCAGAACACCAACTGGGTCAATTTGTCAGCCTGACCGTCCTGCCAGATACGCAGGATATTTCCCACGCAGGCATTGAGCTTGCTGTCAGGGTCATCGGGTAACAGGGTGTTCATTAGCCGCTGATCCAGTCCCAATTTTCGTCCGTCGCTGGTAATCTTGAGCATATTATCGACGGACGGGTCTACAATACCGGCATGAACATCTGCTGCTCTCTCTGAAAGGGAAGCCACCATATCCTTCTGGTACTCAGAGGGCTGAACCACAACCGTTTCAAACTTTGCTTCGGGAACAGGGAGATGCAACTGGTCAGAGGTCTTGATGTCGGCAACCTCCTTGAACATATTCATCAGTTCAGGCAGGTTGAAGAACTTCGCAAATCGGGTTCTGGCACGATAGCCGGTTCCCTCCGGTGCAAGCTCAATCGCAGTTGTTGTTTCTCCGAAGGTCGATGCCCAGGAATCAAAATGGGTCAGGTTCTTTTGCTGGAGCGTACTGTACTGGAGATAGCGCATGACCGTATAAAGCTCGGTCATCGAGTTACTTACTGGAGTACCGGTTGCAAAGATCACACCACGCCCGCCGGTCAGCTCATCCATATAGCGGCACTTCATAAACATATCCGAAGATTTCTGGGCTTCGGAGGTGGACAGACCTGCCACATTTCGCATTTTTGTGTAGAGGAACAAATTCTTGAACGCATGGCTTTCGTCCACAAACAGCCGGTCTACACCCAACTGCTCAAAGGTAATGACATCATCTTTCTTGTCAGCGGCAAGGAGCTTGTCCAGTCTGGCTTCCAATGATTTTCGTGTTTTCTCCATCTGCTTGATCGTGAAGTTTTCGCCACGCTGCCATTTCAGCTCCGCAATCGCACCCTCGATCTCATCAATCTGCTCCCGCAGCTGCCGTTCCTGTCGTTCGGCAGAAAGCGGGATTTTTTCAAACTGGCTGTGACCGATGATGACTGCATCATAGTCACCCGTTGCGATACGAGCGCAGAACTTCTTACGGTTTGCTGTTTCAAAATCCTTCTTGGTGGCAACAAGGAGCTTGGCACTCGGATAGAGGTGCAGGAACTCGTTTGCCCACTGTAAGGTCAAGTGATTCGGCACAACGAACAGGGATTTCTGGCTCAATCCAAGCCGTTTACTCTCCATAGCCGATGCAGCCATCTCGAAGGTCTTGCCCGCACCAACTTCGTGTGCAAGCAGCGTATTTCCACCATATAGCACATGAGCGATAGCATTTCTCTGGTGTTCACGGAGGGTAATATCCGGGTTCATGCCGCCGAAACGGATATGAGAGCCATCATACTCACGAGGTCTGGTGGAGTTAAAAAGTTCGTTGTACTTGGTGGAAAGGGTTTCTCGTCTGTGCGGATCTCTCCAAATCCAATCTCGGAACGCATCCTTGATTGCCTGCTGTTTCTGCTGTGCCAGGGTAGTTTCTTTTTTATTGAGGACACGCTTCTGCTTACCATCTGCATCTTCAATCGTATCATAGATACGAATATCCTTCAGATTCAGCGTTTCCTCCAGAATCCGATATGCGTTGGCTCGCTCTGTACCGTAGGTGACATACGCCGCCACATCGTTGTAGTTGGGAGAACTCTTACCGTTGATGCGCCACTCTGCGGTCAGCTCGGAGAACTTGACCTCAATGGAACGGCGCAAGTAATACGGCGTTTCAAAGGTTTCCTCCATGAACTGCTGAATATAATCGGCATCAATCCATGTTGCACCCAAACGCACATCAATCTCGGACGCATCCAAGTCCTTCGGCTGTGCTTTCTGCAAGGCTTCCACATTGATGTGGAAGGAAGAATCCCTGTCTGCCGCCATCTGTGCGACACGCAGCTTGCTTCTTACATCACCGGAAAGGTAATCATCGGCAGTCTGCCATCCAACTTCCACAGCATCGGGAGCCATCGGGTCTTTGAAGATCACCCCTCGAAGCTCTGCCTGAATCGCATCGTATTCTCCAGGTGTTCCAAGCAGCTGTGCCATAAACGGCAAATCCACCTTGCCACGCTCACCGATAGAGATTGCCAGAGCTTCGGACGGCGTATCCACGCTCGTCACTCTGCGTTCCGGCTTGATGGTTCGCTTGGTGAACATATCCGCCTTGCTTTTCAGATTGCCGTCCTCATCCACATTTTCCAGAGAACACAGGAGATAGTAGGAGGAATCGTCAGCAAATGCCTGACCATTGGCTCGATTATTGATAAGCCCGTTCTTTGCGGCAAACGCATCGTAGGCATCATTCAGTTCTGCCTGTTTCTGAGTAATCATTTCATCCGGGTAATCCTCAAGCTGATATTCGATCAGCTCGTTGACGATACCACGAAGTTCCACCATGCCCATCACACGGTCTTTTGCTTTCTCATTCAGGTCTACACGGCGCATCAGGGAGTTTTCACGGAAGTACACATTGCCATCCACCACGGTATAAGAGAAATTCTTTACATCCGGGGTTGCAGGAATGGTTTCGATTTCCTTACCCTTGTCAGCTTCGGGAAGCTCCACAGCCTGATAGGTTCCTTGGATGTGGGAAACTGCTTCTTTCAGAAGTTCGGACAGTTCCATGCCCTCAATGGGACGCACTGTAATGTCCATGCCGTAGGCGGTACTTTCTTCCACCGTATCGCCCA
Organism: Finegoldia sp. P3-F-LR; assembly: GCF_052932165.1. Lineage (NCBI taxonomy): Bacteria > Bacillati > Bacillota > Tissierellia > Tissierellales > Peptoniphilaceae > Finegoldia > Finegoldia sp. P3-F-LR. The sequence continues at coordinate 34,329 of NZ_JBRFJE010000008.1, forward strand.
GAACCATTTCAGGATGAGCGACAAAGTAGCTGTTCATGGTGTGTCCTTCTTCGGTGCGGTCAAGGTTTACCCATTCCGGTACAATGTCAATCGGATGGTCACGCTTTTGCAGGAACAGGATGTCGGACACGACTTCCGTGCCTGCGTTTTTCTTAAAGGCATCGTTTGGCAGACGGATTGCACCAAGCAGTTCCGCCCTCTGCGCCATATATCGCCTTGCGTCAGAGTTCTTGGAATCCATGGTGTAACGGCTTGTCACAAAAGCGACCACACCACCGGGACGAACCTGATCCAAAGCCTTGGCAAAGAAATAGTTGTGAATGGAGAATCCCAGCTTGTCATACGGCTTGTCGGACACTTTGTAGTTGCCGAAAGGGACATTACCCACAGCCAGATCGTAAAAGTCTCGGCGGTCTGTCGTTTCAAAACCGGCTACTTTGATTTCTGCGTTGGGATAGAGCTTCTGAGCAATTCTGCCGGTGATGGAATCCAGTTCCACACCATACAAACGGCTGCTCTGCATTTCAGGAGGGAGCATACCAAAGAAGTTGCCGATACCCATAGCAGGCTCCAGAATATTTCCTGTTTCAAAGCCCATCTGTCCGACCGCATCGTAGATGGAGCGAATGACCGTAGGGCTGGTGTAATGTGCGTTCAGGGTGGAAGCTCTTGCCGCAGCATATTCATCTTCGGAAAGCAGGTTTTTCAGTGTCTGATACTCCTTCGCCCAATTTCCCTTGTCCGGGTCAAAGGCATCTGCCAGACCGCCCCAACCGACATAATTCGACAAAATCTCCTGTTCTTCGGTAGTGGCGTTCCTGTTCTCGCTTTCCAGTTTGAACAGAGTTTCAATGGCTGCGATGTTTCTTGCGAATTTCTGCTTCGGTCCACCTTCACCGATGTTGTCATCCGTGATGTGGAAGTTCACCGCAGGAACAGGTGGGATTTCTCTGGTGGTGATGGACTGCTCAAGCTGAGCGATAATGTCCATGACTTCGGCATTCTGCCATCCGTCCACCTGGGCATAATCCTGAATGATGGTGTCCTTTCCATCTACGCACTGTACGAAGTCCAGACTACCCGGCAGATCTCTGGTATTCATTGCACCCAGGGCTTTTCTCTGCGTGTCAGGAAGTGCATAGTAGGCTCGCAGGGCATCATCAAAGGAACTGTATTCCTTGATGTCCAGCGCACCCCGCTTCTGAATGTCCTCGGCAACATAAAAATGATCGATGAAGTGTTCCGGTTCCTGCTGTTCGGGTTCCGCACTGGCTCTGACCTGTGCGTGTGCCTTTTCGTCAGGGTAGTCCCCATAGATACGGATGCACTTATGCTCCTGCTGATCGTAAACGGCAGCACCATCGTACTTGAATCCGTCATCCTCCATGGTTCCGTCCACATAGCCCTGGGCAGCTTTTTCCGCTTCTTCCAGAGTGTAGTAGTCCAGTTTATCATCGAAGCCGTTTTCAAAGTGATGGTAGGCGGCAACCAGATAGCGGGGAGCCATGCGCTCCTCGTAGCTGTTAATCATCTCAGGTGTCAGCCATTCTGGTTTGTCGGGAATCATTTCATACAGCTCACGCATCTTGGCAATCTGTGCATGGCGGTTGCCTGCCCACAGATGCTTTTCGCTGTGCTGTCCTGCACCAAGGAAGTATTCGCAGTCCATACGCAGACGGTCTAACAGCTGATACTCAGGGGTGTAGTCCCTCGGTTCGGTTTTGCCCAGAAAATCCTCTGTAACGGGCTTTTCTTCGGTTTGGGCATCAACCCTTACCGCATGGTTTCTTTCGTCCTGAGAGAGCATACGCTCGAAATTCTCACGATTCTCGGCACGGAAGATGGGATAAGCAAGCGTAGGGTCACGCAGCTGAACTTCTCTGTCCGTGATCTGCTCCACACGGAAAGCTGTATCGTCCAGATATACCGTGTCACCGACCTGATAATTCCATTTCGGTTCCTCGGAAGCAGATGCTTCCACAACTTCGGCAGGCTCTGCCACAGGCGCTTCTGGCTGAACCGACTCCATCGCAGCTACGGACTGACGAACTTCCTCCAAATAGTCATTGGCAAGCCATTCGTCCGTGAAGTATTCCGTAACGCCTTCCGGGTCTACATAGTAGTCATCGGTCTGATTATCCCAGATCGCATACTCGCCATCCTCGGTATCAATCACTGCGAAACGGTCATAAACATCTTCCAACGGATCAGTTTTAGCTTCTTCGATAGCCTGTCGTTCCGCTTCTTCCTCCGGGCTGAGGTAGCGTCCCTTTCGTATCAGACCGTCGATTCTCTGCACCACCTGCGCCCAGGACATCTGCAATTTATCGCAACCGCTCTTGGTGTAAGCAACACCCTTGGCATCGTGATCCTGACCGCTGTGCGTTGCACCAGAGCAGGCATGGGAATGACCACCGGTTCCGTATTCATGCTTCAGGAAGTCCATCTTTTCCTTGGCAGAATGATTCTCCTGCCAGTAGTTATAAATACGGGCTTTACCACCGGAAAAGCCGCTTCCACGGGTCAAGTCTGCATTGACTTCATCATCCGTAATGAACTGGCGGACAAGGGGCATCTGCATCATATCGGTCTGATACTCACGCAAAGGCATATTCAACTCATACAGCTGTTTCTGAATGAGATTCAGCTTGTGATAGTGAAAACGAAGCAGATCGGGATTTTCCGCAAGGGTTTTTCTAAATTCCGAATACTGCTGTACCAAGGTTGCGTGGAAACGAGGGTCATCCAACTTTTCAGCCAAGTCTGCGGTTTCGTCAGGGAAACCACGAAACGGTTCCTGATGAAGAATTGCCAGATAGTTGCTGGAACGGGCTTCTTCACTCAAATCGTGATAAAGATGCCACAGGGATTCTGCCAACTTCTGACGCTCATATCCGGATGCTTCTACCAGTTCCACATTAGTTGCGAACCGACCATTTTCAAGCAGTTCTCCAATGCGCTCGGCAACCGTTTCCCAAGAAACGATCTGCGCTCTGGGGCTGTCAATGGCAGAGGAACCTTTGGCAAGGTGGATACCGTCCTCGGCATACCACGCACAGATATTCCCGCTATCTTCTTTCAGACCATAGCCGCCGTGATAGACCTGCTTTAAGGTCTGAACGATTTCTTCCAACGGCTTCTGCTTCATATATTCCAGCGCTACGACTTTTCGGGCTTCATCGGTATTGCTACCAAGCAGAAGGAAGTGGTCGATTTCTTCCTGGGCAAAAGAAAAAGCAGAGGGCGTAAAGCTCTCTGCTCGGTCGATAAAACTGATTTGTTCATTTTCGGAGAGGAAAAGGTTCAGACTCAGCTGTTGATAAGCTCCGTCATCACGACTTCCTCCGCCTGTGCTTTCAGGCTGTTCATGTGCTGCACCCACGCCATCTGCTGCGTTTCCTTGTCCGGTGCGGGGCTGTCCTTCAGGTACTGCTCCATCAGAAACTCCACTCTGGCTTTCGCTGTTTCCTCGATCTCCCACAGGTGCGGGAACAGGCTCTCCGTCAGAATCATGTCGTTCAGGAGCATCGGATTGTTCTGTTCCAAAAATGCTCGACGCATCCTGCCGTACTTGCCCAGAGGTTTCTCTCCCTCGTTCTCCAACTGAAGGTTCGGAATCTGATAATCTCCGGCCTGTCTGTAAGTCATCTCGCTCATAATCTGTACTCCTTTCGGTAGCTTTAATCTGCTCATGTTCTCCAATCGCTTTTTCGATTTCCTGAAACATCCTTGTGCTGATGGCATTCACCGCAGTACCAAGGGCATTTACCGTCTGTCTGGTGTTAAAATCAAACACCTTCTGGAAATCCTCATGCTCGAAGTAGTTGTCGGGACTTTCCACGAACCGGCAATACATCGTATAGGATACGCTGTTTGCCACCGCATTTTTGAAAGCTACTTCGATGTTGAGTTCATCATACTCCTCAAGGAAGCTGTTGGCAACGATGTCGAGGAACTGCTTTTTGTAATCGTCCCAATACTCAGCCGCCAGTGCGGATGCAATATCTTCAAGCTGTGCTTCCAGTACCCCGTCAGCGGCAACACCGAAGGTACGCTCCATCGCTTCCATGACATAGGAGCGGTTTTCAGGCGTCACCTCCCACGGTTTCAGTTCCGGGGAAGAACGGCGAACGCCGGTATCCGCCACATCAAACACATAGCGCAGATACGGTTTATCCCTGTTCATCACAAACAGAGCAATGCCGGTAGAGCCACGCTTTACATATCTGCGGTAATTTTCAGCGTTCCAGTCCTCATAGGGCTTGCAAAAGGTCGCATTGGGGCGCTGAGCATAAATCATCACCTGTTCCGGATAGGTGAACTCATAGTTGCGGGACATCGTTCTCAAAAACGAAGTCCAGTTATCTGTGTTCGAGGTGATTTTCCCAATCGTTTCTTTTGCTAATCCGGAATAAAATCGCTCTTTTGCGTTCATTGTATCCCTCCAATCCTATCAATCCGGATAAAGGTTCAGCTTCTCAAAGGCGGCATCGTCCATGGCTGAAACTTTACGGAGAACCGAGTCTGCCAAAGCAAAAAGCTCTGACTCGTCCTCCGAAAGCTGTTCCTTCATCAGTGTCAGTGCTTCACACAGCCCTGACCTTGTGCCAGGGCTGTAAAGCATCATCATGTTCCGCTCATCCTGTGTGAAATCCATCATTCAATCTCCCTTTCCGGGTGGCTCTTGGGCGGCTTATGGGAAACATCCGGCACGGGCTTTTCCTTTAACTGCTCCAACACCGAAGGACGTTCCTCTAATCCGGACGCTTTTCCGTTATTGATGATACCGTCAATCATCCCATAATCATCTTCCATTGCCATCTCTGCGTTTTTCAGGTAGTTTTCGGACTTCATAAAGTTTTCCAGCTTCTGAAACCCAACAGAATCTACATAGTGAAAGGATACCTCACCGACTACCTTTAAGGCTACGATGTCGCTGACCGACATACTGTGACCACGGAAATCATCCGGGTGGTCAATATTGAACTTTACATACAAATCTTCCAGCTGCCGATTCACATCCTCGGACATAGAAATGGAGCCATGATAGACCACCTCGTAACGGTCAATCTCAGGCTCCATTTCTTTCTTCTGAAGGTAGCTGTAATTTGCAAACATGAGCGGGATATTATCGTCTACATCTTCCCGCAGCTGAAGAATCGCATAGGAATCCGTGGGGCTTTCCAGAAAAGCAACCATTCTGTCATCCGGGGTGGTATTTCCGTGAACATCATCCCATTTTTCGTTTTTCATATCCGTGTCCTCCTTATCGTTCAGGCTCTTTGCGTTTGGGAGAGGGACTGGCAGGCGCAGCTTTTTCTGCGGCCTGTGCCAGTTTTTCCATGACCGACTCACGCTTCGGAGAGTCGAGCTTATCCAGCTGACTTTTCAGCACTTTGGCAACCTCAACCGCAGTTTCCTCACGGGCTTCTTCAATGGCTGTATTCAGGAACTCACGATACGGAGCCGTATTACCAGCGGCAAGATCTGCCTTGATTTCTTGGATATGCGCCTGCACATCATCGACCTGATCCATATATTCATAGGGGTCGAAGTTCTCTGCAAAACGGTCGAGCTTAAAAGCAAGCTCAGCGATAGGGTCATTGACCACCACCGCCTGTCTGCCGACTTCAAAAGCCTGCTCCATGACATCCTCATAGAACATTGCCCGCAGTTCCCGGCGCTCCAGCCCGAAGGATTCCAGAATATCCCGGCGGACTTCGAGCATGGACAGTTCAGGGTTATCAACCTGACCGCCATCAATCTCGTTGTAGTTTTCATCCAACAGGGTGTAGTCGTAACCATCTTCGCAGGTCTGCACCGCAAGGATTCTATCCTTTCCGACCTTCCATGCGGCTTCATCGCCCATAATCTCAGGCTCCGGCATATAGCTTGCGCCGTTGCGCTCCATAATTTCTGCAAACTGGCAGATATGAAACACATTGTATCCGATCTGCGTATGATACTCGTCAATGAAGGTGCAGGGCTTCACAACCATTTCATCCGGGTAGTGAATCTGCACACAGCTGCCATCGGGGATATGAAACAAATCCTTATAATGGCTGTCGATAAATCGGATTTCCTTACCATCCGGGTTGTACTCATTTGTCATTTGCGCTTTCCTCCATTTTCAAATTCCATACTGAACTTCGTTTTGCCATCATCTGATACCTCCATAAAGACGGTGGCATCAAAGGTGTTGCCCGTTCTTTCGGACTTGCAATTCTTGAGCTTTACCTTGCCGGAACCAAGCAATTTCTGCGCCGTGGCAGAAGTCATGCTCTTGCCGATGCTCGCAAAGTAGCGATTGTTTTTCCAGAGGGCAAATTTGCAAGCTCTGTTGGAACAGAAAAATGCCTTGGCTTTGTCCTCTACAGCACTGCCGCAGAGCGGGCATTTGCCGATAGAATTGGCTTCTTTCGACATCATAACCTCGGAATCACGGATTACTTCATAGTTCTGAATCAGACCGGCAATCACATCTTTGATCTCGTCCATAAAGTCCTCGCTGGCATATTCGCCTTTCTCAATGAGCAACAATTTTTCTTCCCAATCCGCCGTCATGGATGGGGACTGAATCTGTTCCGGCATGACTGTTACCAGAGCCGTACCCTTGTGGGTCGGAATCAGGTGTTTGGTTTTCTTATCACCCTTACGCTCCAGAAAACCGATGCGAACCAGCTTCTCAATGATACCGGCACGGGTCGCAGGCGTTCCCAAACCTTTGCGCTCCACCTCATCAGGCATTTCGTCCGCACCGGCAGTTTCCATAGCAGAAAGCAGAGTATCCTCGGTAAAGTGTTTAGGGGGAGATGTTTTCCCTTCCTTGATTTCCGTGCCGCTGACGGTCATTTCGTCACCAACGGAAACAGAAGGGAGTGTCTGCACGTTTTCGTCGGATTTTGTCGAATCATTTTTCTGAACCAGAGCTTTCCATCCATCCTGCACAACAGTTTTGCCTTTGGTGGAAAACACGGTACCGCCACAGTCCAGCTCAATAACTGTCTCTGCGTATCGGTGCGGATCGCCAACAGCTACGCACAACCGATTCGAGATCAGTTGCAAAATTGCAAGTTCACCCTTGGGAAGTTCGCTCAGATTGCATTTCTGCAATTCTCTGGTCGGAATGATGGCATGGTGATCTGTGACCTTTTTGTTATTCACAACCTGCTCTGCATGAACTGGTATGTTATCCACATCCTCCACGGGGAATGTGTGGAAAGCCAGCTTTACGAGGTCGGTCAGGCTATGTGCCATATCTTCCGTCAGAAACCTGCTGTCGGTACGGGGATAAGTGACCAGTTTCTTTTCATAGAGGTTCTGCGTGTAGTCCAAGGTCTGCTGTGCCGTGTAGCCAAGCACACGGTTGGCTTCTCTCTGTAAACTGGTCAGGTCATAGAGCGCAGGCGGCTTTTCTGTTTTCTCCTTACATTCAGCTTTCTGAACGATTGCCACCGAACAGCTTTGTTTGACAGCTTCGGCTGCTGCCTTGGTTTTGAAGCGTTCGCTTGCAGCCGTAAAACCATCCAATCCAATCTGAACTGTGTAGAACAGTTCAGGCTTGAATGCGGAAATGGCAGCTTCTCGCATAACAGCCATAGCAAGGGTAGGGGTCATAACACGACCAACATTCAGGGTCTGCCCGTAAAGGGTCGAAAAAAGTCGAGTAGCGTTAATACCAACAATCCAGTCGGCTCGTTCTCGACACAGTGCTGCTTCATACAAAGCATCATATTCCGTTCCAGACCTGAGATTTTCAAAGCCCTCCTTGATTGCTACATCTTCCATCGAGGAAATCCAAAGCCGCTCAAACGGCTTTCTGCACCCGGCTTTGTGGTACACCAACCGAAAGATCAGCTCGCCCTCACGACCGGCATCTGTTGCACACACAAGACTCGCAACATCTTCTCTGGCCATGAGCTTTTTCAGAATCCCAAACTGTTTTTTCGTACCGGCAGAAACCTCATACTGCCAGTCCATCGGGAAGATAGGAAGGTCTGCATAAGCCCATTTGCTGTACTTCGCATCATAGACTTCCGGCTGTGCCAGCTCCACCAAATGCCCTACACACCAGCTGACCACATATCCGTTTCCCTCTAAGTAGCCATCCTCACGCTTGGCAGCACCTAACACTTTGGCAATACTCTGTGCAACCGAAGGCTTTTCAGCCAAAACTAATTTCATTTGCATCTGCTCCTTTCACAAAAAAATAAGCAGCCACACACCGTAGTGCATGACTGCTATGTAAAAAGTTCGGAAAGGATTTTTGCAACCTGATACAATTTTCTGTTCTACAATCTCCGTCATAATAAAAATATCTCCATCATTTCAAAAGAGAATGACGGAGATATTTCACCTTGCTTATTCTTGTAGCAACCAATCGGCTATATCGTGAATTTCGATTCCTTCATAGCTATATTGGGGATGTTTGGTTCTGGCAATAATCATTTTCGGATAAGCGTCTCGAATCTGAAGCAGAGGAGAGCATTCTCTCTCAAATGTTTCCTGCCCGGAAATGTTGTCGCTGACCTGAATATAAATCTTTTCGCTACCTCTCTGAGCAACAAAGTCGATTTCCTTTTGATAGAGCTTGCCGACATAGACATCATATCCACGGCGAAGAAGCTCGATACAAACAACGTTTTCATATACTCTGCCATAGTCTATATTTCTGCTTCCCAGTATTGCATATCGAATACCGCTGTCACACAAATAGAACTTTTCAGAGCTTTCAAGGTATTTCTTACCTCGGATGTCATATCTCTTAATATCATAAAATACAAAAGCATTGCACAAATACTTAATGTACTTGCCGACGGTTACATGATTGGTTGGAGTCTCATTTGCTGTCAGTAGCTGACTGACCTTATTCGGAGAAGTCAGGTTGCTGATATTATCCATAAGGAACTCGCTCAGACGTTGTAAAACCAAAGTGTCCGGGAGAGTATATTTCTGTACCAAATCCCTTGTAACAATCGTTTCGTAGACCTCTTTGATATAGTTTGTTCTGTCTTTTTCGGTTCTATAAGCATAGGAACCTGCTAAACCGCCCTTGATAGCGTACTCATCAAAGAGCTTATCTTTGTCACTAATATCATCATAATACTGGCAATATTCCTGGAAGCTGAAAGGAAACACATGAATTTCAATATAGCGTCCGGTAAACAGAGTTGCCAGATCTGCACTCAACAGGAAAGCATTAGAGCCTGTTACATAGATGTCGTATTTTCCCTTAGAGTACAGGCTATTGATTGCCAACTCAAACTTGGGACACATCTGAACCTCGTCTACAAACAGGTAGTTCGTTTTTCCTTCCTGATAATGTTCTTCCACATAGGCGTGTAAGGCATGGTATTCCTTGATTTCTTCATACGCCAAATCCATGAAGTCGATGAAGATAATATTGATGTTTTCAAAATTGCTTTTCAGATACGCAATATACGCCTGCATCAATTTGGACTTACCAGATCGACGAATGCCCGTGATGATCTTGATGTCAGGAGTACCATTCAGTTCAATGATTCTATCGAGATATTTTGCTCTCGTGATTGTTTTCATATAGTCACCCGCTTTCAAAAATTGAAGTTTTTTCATTTCTCGAAACCGCTTCGCTGTACTTATTATACTGTCTGCTAATAGTATATGCAAGATGTCACTTTCAAAAACGCAAATTTTTTTATTTTTTGAAAGCGGAAACTATGTAAAGGCAACCCGAAGGCTGCCCCAGGCATCAAGCCTATCCTGTTTACACAGGTTCATTATCATCTTCATCGACGGAGCTATCTTCATCGTCGTCCTCAAACTCCGGATCGTACCCATAGTCCTCGTCATCGTCCACATAATCAGCATCTGGGTCAGGCTTTGCCGCTTCCTGTGCCTTCTTCTTTTCCTGGACTTTCTTAAATACGAAGAATCCACCACCACAGGCAAGCACAATCAGAGTAAGAATCGCCGGGAGCATATTTGTGGATTTCGGCTTTTCCTCCGGTGTCGGTTCTGTAATTTCAGGAACTGTTTCAACTACTTCCGGCTTTGTTTCCTCAACCGGCTTGGTGAACTCTGCAACTTCTTCCTCGTCCATCAGCTTGAGCAGGTCGGCTTCATCCACCTGATTCAGAAAATGCACGGTTTCCTCGCCCTTATCATCACGGTCAATGATGATATAGAAGTAGTTTCCGTTTTTGGTTACAGCGGTAATGAACTGCTTTCCGCTTTTCGTAGGCGAGCCAGCGTCATCAACCAAAGTCAGATTGCCGTCGGGAGTAAGCGGTAGCATCGGCTCCTCCGGCTCTGTTTCGGGAACTTTTTCTTCGACCGCAGGTTCTTCAGTCGCTACGCTTTCATCTACATAGGCAAATGCCGTTGTAGAAAACACGCCAAAACACATTGCACACGCCAGCAATGCGGCTCCAATTTTCTTAAATCTCATTCTGCGTTTCCTCCTCATTCATAGTATTGATCGTATCAGGCTTCGGAGCCATATCCGCAGCAAACATACGGAGCAGCTCGGAAAGCTGTTCGGGATTCAGGTTCGCAGCATGAACCATCTCATGGATTTCGGAATTTTCCTCCTCACGGTATCTGCGTTCCAGGTCTTTCACCTTAGCATCCCATTCTGCCCGTTTCTTACGGGCTTTTTCAAGGTCTGCACCTATTCTGTCTAACTTGGCACTCAATCGCCATCCCTCCTTTAGTTTCTGATTCTGCCGAAGCAGTAAAAATGCTGTTGCCAGTAATTCGATTCGATAGAAGCGTAGGAAATGGGGTTTCCGCAGTGGATCATCATACCATTGCCAACATAGATACCAACGTGTGATGCACCGGAGGTATCATAAGTGCCTTGGAAGAAAATCAAATCTCCCGGTTTGGCAGAGCTTTTCGGGATAATGTCGCATACGCCCATCAAACCGTTTGCGGTCAAACGACCAACACTCCAACCGTTTCCGCAGTGATTGATTACATAGGAAACAAATCCGGAGCAGTCAAAGGAGGTAGACGGGCTGCTGCCGCCCCACACATACGGGTATCCCAGATATTTTTCAGCTTCCCGAATCATATTGGCAAATCTTGTGTCTGTCAGCGCTTCGCCCGGAATATCATAATCGGTGTACTCGCCGCCAGGGGTGGCGTAAATGTCATTTCCGAAAATATCCGGTCTGTTGCCCCTTGTCTGAAGCAAAATTCTATATCGCTCCATATCATCTTCCGACAAGCCGGAATTTGAAATCACACTGTTCAAGCCCTTATTTCTGAGCTTCACATTCAGAATATAATATTCGTAATCTTCTTCCTCTGTTGTTGTCTCTCCCGTTTCGGGATCAGTAGAAGATGTTGTTCGTGTACGAATCTCTACTACTTCCGTCAGGGTCAGCTCATATTGTTGCTCAAATAGCCATTGCAGGGTAGCCTGCACCTCATCTCTGGTGTAATCCTCAAACTTCACCGTCAAATACGCCGCCAGCTCATAAGGATTGTGGTTGATTTCATCAAGGTCATACCGGTACTCGTCATATCCGCTATGAGTACGCTCGATATTATTGATTTTATTGCGGAGCGCAGCTTCCAAAGCCTTGTAATCATTGTCCGCACCAATAATATCTTCCTCTTTTGCAGTAAAAGAAGTTCCCAGAATGATCTGTGTGCCGCCTTGGAACATAGCCGAACAAGACGAGAACATCCCTGAGAGTATCATAAAAAGCAGTCCGGCAATCAAAACAAACAGAATCGTTTTAGAGTGTGTGGTGCAGAACTCCGTTACTCTTTCTGTGATGTTCTTGGCTCCCTGAGCTGCTTTGCCCGTTGCCTTGCCTGCACCCTTAGATGCAGAAGCCGTTGTCGAAGCGGTATTCTTACCGGCTTTGGCGGCAGCATATTCTTTCTTGATTGCCCTTTTCTGTTGCCAACGGGAAAAGGGATTGGAACCGGCATCGGGGTTGTCCTTTTTGAACTTCTCATACAGGGCATTTACATTTGCTTTATCTGACTTCTCAACCAGCTTTTCCGCCTTGTCGTAGGCTTTCAGCTTGTGACTGTAAACGGCATGATCGACGGTATAGACAGTGGATTCAACAGCCTTGGTCGTTTCCTGCACAGCCTGAACGCCGATATTATCATCCTCATATTCTGACACCGCCCGATGTGCTTTGGATGTGAGCGTGACTGCGGCACCACGGCTTGCCATGTGCTTTGCCACAGATGGGCGCTCGATTTCCGTAAACTCCGCTTTTTCAAAACGGAGCTTTGCTTTACGGGAACCGGCTGCATCTGTTTCCAGCTTTAGCTTCGGCTTTGCCTTTTTAGAAGCCAATTTGTCTGCCGCTTTTTCAGCCCTATCAACCGCCTTATCTGCACGGTCGGCAGCTTTCTTCACATGAGAATCTGCAAGGTCATCTTCGGTAAAACGGAGTCGTGTAGGTCTTTTCGCCATACATTACGCCTCCTTTTCCTGTGCCACCTCGTTTAACTTCGTGGTCATAATGCGATACAGTTCCAGATCTGTCGGGAATCGGTCAATGAACGGCAGAATCACATTGCCATAGAACAGAAGTCCTTCGCCCTCACCGGAGTTGGTTACATAGGACAGCTGATGCGGCGAAATGTTCAACCGCTGTGCCAGAATACTTCGGTCATCGCTTGCCTGATTCAGCATATAGATGAAATCAGAGTTTTCGAGGATGTTGGCAATCTCCGGGGAACGAAGCAGGTCTTTGACATTCTGAGTAATACCGGTCGGCAAGCCGCCCCATTTACGGAATCGCTTCCAGATTTCTACGGAATAGGTTGCCGTCTGTTCTTCCTTCAGAAGCAGATGGAACTCGTCAATATAATATCTGGTCGATTTACCGGCAGAACGGTTGGCAGTTACACGCCCCCAGACCTGATCCTGAACGATCAGCATACCGATTTTTTTCAGCTGATTGCCCAGCTCCTTAATGTCGAAGCACACCAGACGATTCTGAATATCCACATTGGTTCTGTTGTTAAACAGTTTCAGAGAACCCTTAACATAGATTTCCAAGGCGGTCGCTACATGGTGGGCTTCCTTTTCGTCCTGTTTCAGAAGGGCATCATACAAATCCTCAAGGATCGGCATATTCTCAGGGGCAGGATTGTCGAAATATCTCTGGTAAATCTGATGCACACAACGGTCGATAACCGTCTTTTCGATAGGCTGCAAGCCATCCTTACTGCCCATAATCAACTCACAGAGGGACAGGATAAAATCAGCTTTCAGTGCTACCGGGTTGTCATCCTCAGAGTAGTTCAGGTTGATGTCCATAGGGTTGATATAGTTGGTACTGGAGGAGCTGATTTTTACCACCTGACCATTGAACTTGTGAACCAGAGCCGCATATTCCGCTTCGGGGTCGCAGATGATAATATCGTCATCCGTAACCAGGAACGCATTGGTGATTTCACGCTTTGCGGAAAAGGATTTACCGGAACCGGGAGTACCCAGAATCAGTCCGTTGGGGTTCTTGAGCTTCTTTCTGTCCACCATGATAAGGTTGTTCGACAGAGCATTCAGCCCGTAATAGAGCGTTTCTCCACCATTCTGGAACAGCTCCTGCGTGGTGAAAGGCACAAAAATAGCCGTGGAACTGGTAGTCAGGCCACGACGAATCTCAATCAGGTTTTGTGCCAAAGGCAGGCTGCTCATCAGTCCGGATTCCTGCTGAAAATCCAAACGACGCAGATTGCAGTTATGCTTCTGGGCGATGCTCTGTGCCTGGAACACATTGTTCTCCAGTTCCTGCTCGGTGCGCCCGGTGTTCAGCACCAGAAATGTCACCATGAACATTCGCTCATTCTGGCTCTGCAATTCTTTCAGAAGTGACTTCGCATCTTTACCATAGGTAGCAAGGTCAGATGGGATAATGTCCATGTCATAGCCAGAACGCACAGCCTTTTTCTGTTCCTCGATTTTGGAACGGTCAAGCTCGGTGATGATTCTCTTGATGGTCTTAATCGCCGCAGTCTGGTCAACCGACTGGATGTGCATGGTCACGATCTGCGTGGATTCCATATCCAGAAAATCCGCCAGCATACGATCAGACAGGTCTGATGCCGTAATTGCCAGATAAGACATCGAACCGAAGATACTGCCCATCTGGAAGGTGCGGTTGGTCTTAAAGGCAAACGCCGTCGGAGCAATGAAGTCCTTTACGGACAGCCCGGATTCCACAAGATACTTCCAATCGAAGAAGAACTTATCATTATCACCCATGTGGAACATAGAGTGCATCAGATGCAGCCGCTCTTTGCCGTTCATGGTAGTGGCAATGACACCCAAACGCCGAAAGTTATTGAGCAGATCGTTTTCGATATGGTTGAGTCTCGGCTTTGCCTGCCGCATGGATTCGGCTTCAATGCCGAATGTCAGGTACTTGGTTTTGGTCAAGCCGTTGTTGCCCTGCGCCAACTGCTTTTTCAGCATCTGGCTATACTCGGCACGGACGGGATTGAAGCTGTCCTTCTTGAACGGGATACGGATACTCTTTTCAAAGCTTTCAGCATCGGTACTCAGGTTCATAAAGGAAAGCTCAAAGTGAATGGAGCTGTCAAAGAAATTCAGGAAACTGCACCACTCATCGAAGATGGCAGTCTTATCTTCCTGCTGTGCCAGCTGATAGTTGATGTCCTGAAACTGAATGGTCTTGGTGTAATAACTGTCAGTGACACGGCAGATGCCATCCGGGAACATTCTCTGAAAGGGAATGGACTGCTGTGCAGTCTGCGGAATACCGTTGTCCTTCTTTGCCCGTTCCACAACAGCTTTAATTTCTCGCTGCTGCTTCCGATTCAGATTTGCAGGCATTTTGATGTTTCTTGCCTGTGGCTTCTTTTTGAAAAACAATTCGTTCAACCTCCTTTTCCAGTTTGTACTGACGCATCAAAGCGTCATAATAGTTGTCCGTCTGATAAGGGCGAACCTTGGGACGAACGAATTTGGTCTGAATGAAGTGTTCTACAACCACTTCCAACGGCTGACTATCCTTTTCATACATTGCCAGAAAGAACAACGGTAACATGACGATCATCATGGACAGTGCTGCAAGGCTCACATTTCCGGTTGCTTTGACCAGAAAGAAAATCGGCACTCCGATGAGCGCCGCCGCACCAAAGCAAAGTAACTGCCGTTTCGTCAGATTGAAGAACACTTTTGTTTTTACCCTCGTCAGGTCACGAGGTACGGGAATATACGCTGCCAAACAATTTCCTCCTTCCCTTAGTGAGCGCTGAATACACCCTTCGCAAGCGAACCAGTCTTAAACAGGGTGAAGCACAAAAGGACGGTGTAGCCCATAACACCCCAGATAGAACCGATGATGTCATCACTGAATGCGATAGACTGAATCAGCACCGCATAAATGCCCACGCAGATCATAATCAGGAATCCCTGGAATCCGATTGCAAACAGCGAACGCAGATAATTCTGTCCGATATTGCTCTGTTCTCTGTTTCCAAAAGTGGAAAGCGGAATCGGGGCAAGGCTGACCATCAGATAAATTTCAATCATTCGACCGTAGACGATCACAAAGATGATGATTGCCAAAGCGGACATCGTGACCTGCACGATAAAGGATTGCAGGAACAAGCCGAGCAAAGGACCCAAATCCATTGCCATCAGCGTTTCTTCCATTGTTTCCAATGCCGAAGCATCTATGGCAGTATTTCCGGATATGATACCGGCGCTTGCGTTTATAACGTGCTGTGTCACATCAAACACAGCCATCGTGATATTGAATGTGTTTGTGATTAACATGACCGCAACAAAAGTCTTGAACACCCATTTGAAGAAGATCCAGGTTTCAAAATTTGCCAGATTGTTGTGGTCAATAATCATCTGAATTAGCTCATAACAGGCAATGAAGGTCAGAATCAAGCCTGCGATTGGGATAATCACTGACTCGGAGATGTTTCGTACCATGGCAAAGACACCCGGCGAAAAATTCGCCGGGGTCATGCCAACGGAGGTTGCTATCTCGCCAACCTGGTTGTTGACGGACTCAAACATCCCCGACAGATTTCCCATAATAGCTGAAACGAGCATTTCTTTCAGCCAGTCTGTGATCTGTTGGAGTATGCTGTCCAAAGGCGATTACCTCCTTGTTTTGTGATTAACCGAACAGTCCGGAGAGCAGAGGTACAAGGGTGGTGCCGATGAGGGCAACACCGCCGCCAGCCATGAGCTGCTTCATGCCCTGGGACTTTGCGCCGGGGTTATCGTTGCCGTAGCCCTCAAGCAGATTGATTGCACCCCAGATGCCAAGACCTGCGCCCAGAGCGATAACGAGAGTCTGAAGAACGGTTACTGCGCTATTGAAAAATGCCATAATATTTTCCTCCTAAAATTTGAAATTGTTTTGAGAATAGAAAAAGCCCTCCGTACTACCGGCATCAAAACCGGACGGAAGGCTTAGTTTACGAGAATCTTTTCAAGGAACTCCTCGACGGTTATCACGCCAAGTTTCTGTTCCATTCTGCTTCTTGCATATTCAGTTTCACAATCATATATATCACCACCACCTTTCATAAGAAACAGCCAATACATTGACTGCAACAAATCTTCACGAGAAGCACAGATTGTCGGTGAAAAAACGACAGGTGAAACCTTCAGAACCTCTGCGAGTTTCGCTGTGGTTTCTGCATTAGGGGTTCGAGCGTTTTTCTCATACTGAGCAATACGGACATCCGCTGTTTTCTCGGAATACCCCATCAGGAGTCCAAGCTCTTTCTGGGTAAGGCGGCGAAATCGTCTAACGAACTTCAATCGCTGCCCAATAGAGGTATCCGTGATCCACCAAGTCATTTTTTTTACACCTCGCTTTCTGCAAATTCTCGATATACAACCTCATTTTTTGCTCTGCGCTTGCCTACGGCTTCACTGGGAGCAAGGTCAGGGTAGGTTGCCTGCACTTTCTGTCTGCTTCTGCGGACAGTTTCAAACCCCGGAAAGCTGCGTCTATCCAGTTCCTTCAAAAACACAGGAACCGTCATGGCATGAATGTCGATGCCACGCAGACCGGAATAGTGTTCCAGTACCATCAGGTACAAATGATTGTCGGTATTTCTTGCCTTGTGGTCGTGTTCCAAGATGTTCTTAACCAGGGCAGATACCGTTTTCAGATTTTCCAAACAGAAACCTCCTTAATCCGCATCGACTACCACAAACTCATCACCTGCCTTGAGCTTCAACCTTCGACTCAGAAACTGCTCAATGTTGAACTCATTTCTCTTATCAAAGTCTGATGTGTACTTATAATTGGGGTGCTGCGTCAGATCGTACTTGTCAGAAAGAAACGGTCTGACACCACGCAACTGCAAAATACACTTGCTGCCATCCAGAACCGCAAGCTCATCTACGCTCGCAAGGTCTTTGCCTAACTTCTGATAATTCAAGCCGTAAGACGGGCTGTTACCTCTGGTGTTGGAGGTGTTGTAGGTGTCGATAGTTTCTTTTCCCAATGCCTGATTCAGTTCTTTGAGCGTGGTTGGCTCAGAACCACCCAGGAAAATTCGGGAATCCATGTTGCCGATGATGGTATCGGCATTGTCTTTATAAATGGCTTTCAGCTGTGATTGTGCCTGGAGAACAAGGCAAGCCGATATTTCACGGCTTCGGATTGTCGCTACCAGTTTTTCCAGATTGGGAATCTGACCGATGTTTGCCATCTCATCAATCAAGCAGCGCACATGAACCGGCAGTCTGCCGCCGTACACATCATCTGCTTTCTCGCACAACAAGTTGAACAGCTGTGTGTAAATCATGGAGATCAAAAAATTAAACGTCGCATCCGTATCTGACATAATCAGAAAGAGCGCCGTTTTCTTATCTCCGAGAGTATCCAACTGCAACTCGTCATAGGCAGTCACATCTCTGACCTCCTGAATATCAAAAGGAGCCAGACGAGCGCCGCAGGAAATCAAAATCGACTTAGCGGTCTTGCCGGCAGCCAGCTTGTATTTTTTATACTGACGGACTGCAAAGTGATTCGGCTTTTTCTTTTCCAGGGCTTCAAACATCAGATCCACCGGGTTCTGGAACTCCTCATCATCTTCCCGCACCTCCATTGCGTTCAGGAACTCAATCAGGGTGGAGAAATTCTGTTCCTCAACCGGAGCTTCATAGTGGATATATCCGATCAAGGCACAGTAGAGCAGCGTTTCCGCCTTCGTCCAGAACTCATCACCGGCTTTTCCATCACCCTTTGTGTTGGCAATCAGCGTTGTCACCAGTTTCAGAATGTCTTTTTCTGAATGGATATAGGCAAATGGGTTATAGTGCATCGACTTCTGAAAGTTGATGGTGTTGAAAATCTTGATGGTGTAGCCATGCTTCAAAAGGGCGTTGCCGCACTCAATCACGATGCTGCCTTTCGGGTCAGTGACCACATAGGAACTGTGCATCTGGAGAAGGTTTGGCTTCAACCAAAAGCGAGTTTTACCGGAACCCGAACCGCCGATAATCAGAACATTCTTATTTCGGGCATTGGCAGGATTCTTCGGGCGATTGCTCATCATCAGCCGCTCCGTTTTCGTCAGGATCACATTGTCCTCGAACTTTGGTGCAATAAACGGCTCAATATCTTTTGCCGTTCCCCAACGAGCAGAACCGTACTCAACATTGTGTCGGTACTTCTTTGCGTTTTTGCCTTTTAGATAGACAGCCAGCCGAAGTCCTGCGCCGCAGAGAATACCAATCAGCAAATCCAACGGGTGAAAGCTGGGAAACGGATTGTTCAGGGCTATCGGAAGGGCATGAAAAAAGCTGAGGATTTTCGCAGATGAATCTGCCCCCTCAGCCAATCTCCATGCTTCTCCTAAATTCGTAGCGAACAACCCTACCAGAAAATACGGTAAATTCAGAATCAGGAGCTTTTTCATTTTTCTCTTATCCATCACAGATCACGCTCCTGTTTCTTCTCTCGAACCTTCTTCGGAATCGCTGCGACAATTTCCTTGAACTTCTTCAGCTGCGCCAGAACGCTCGGCTTTTCATTCTTGGTTAATGCCCTTGCCTGATGTTCCTTGCAGATTGCATCCAAAGCATCTGCATCTTTAGAACGGACAAAAACAAGAAACCGGGGAGGATCAACGGACTTATCTTTTCTTACGGCAAAGTCCACGCCATACTTCTTGGCGAGCTTTTCAAAATCACGGATACTCTCTTTGTCGATCTCAACATTCGTAGCACCCTGATTCTGTCCCAAAAGCTGTTTCACGGATTGCTTTCCATGAACGGCAGGGTCTCGTGCCTTTTTCATCTTCACTTTTTCCCGGTGCTGCAAATACTTGCGGATACCGGCAATGATAGTGCGCCCCGTCAGCTTGGTTGTGCTGATCGCCAGGTTTACTGTTCTGTTTTCAACTTCTTCCTGCATGATTCATCACCTCCTGCAAGCAGTAGAGTGAACAGATTATCGTGCCATATCTCTGTGGTCGTAATACAGATTGCCCTTGGCAACTGCGGCATGGCTGATAATCTTGATATTGCCAGCTTTCTGGTTATCCAGAGCCTTCTGATAACCCACATCGCTCAAATACAGGCGATTTCTTTCGCCTTTCCAACCGACAGGCGATTCATCGGTCAGCACATCGAAAATAATCATGTGCTTGGTGGCGTCATCAAATCGTGCCAAGTCCATATAGGTATGTCCCTGGTACTCCTTGGCACCATCCTGAATCCGCTTTCGCTCCATCAGCTCTCCAATCGTCGAATTTCTTTGCATAAGAACCTCCTTACAGAACATCTCGGTCAGGGTTACTTTTGTGGGGAACCGAATCAGCTTTGACAGGTGCATCTTCTTTCTTCACCATGTCATCCGGCAGGGGAAGCGCCATAATGCTGCGCCCCATGCGTACAAAAGTCTCAGGCTGATGAAAGTGTTCCTCAAACTGCTTCATCAGTTCCGGGGACAGAGAACAAAAATCATCCTCGCCCAATCCCACAACCAGAAAATCACCGGCGATAATGTCATAAATATCGCCGTCATCATCACGCAGCGCACGGTTCAGTTCTTTGCCTACGAGTTTACCTTCGTCGTGCATCACCAGTGCAACCGGCTCATTGAACGGATAAGTTGCCTCAATATCGCCACCTACGGCTTTCTGCAAATCCTCCAGCTCACAGCCGATCTGCACAGCCTGCGGATACATGAACGGCTTTACCAGCAACACATTCATGGTATCTGCCTGTTCTTTCTGAACCTCCCGTTCCTCGGTCGTGCCGAACGCAACACCGGTAAAGTTTTCGGAGTCCAGAATGTACTCCGAATTGTAATAAGCGGCTCTAACCTGTTCCTCTGCCGCATCGTGAGATTCTGCTTGCACCGTAACCGTTTTCTCCAAGGTTTCGGTGATCTTCACATCGTATTCTTTCAAGTTTCGATACCTCCGTTTCTTTGGAAATAAGAAAAGCGACCATCCATGAACCTGTTACAGTTCATAAATAGTCGCATCCACATCGGCTAAAAGCTCGAACAAGCAAATATCGTCCAGTTCGCAAATCAGGGAACCCATGTCGAAGAAAATATCGTCCTCGCATTCCACCGTAGTAACCACGCTGCGGTGTTCGTTAAGACAAATGGCTTCTTCCTTGTCCATCGTGATCGTAGACATACAGGACACCACATAGAATGTCATATCTTCTGCTAACCACAGCTCCTTGCTCTGAATCGTGCGAACTTTTTCATCGCCGCTCATATCTTCTACATAGGACAGAAGCCGCACGGCTCTGCTGTTCAGAAGTACCTTTCCCTGATAGTCGATACCCTCACCAGCAGAGGACAATACTCGATACTCGCTAATCATCTCGGCATTTTTCTGAAACGACTTTGCCAGAAGCGCAGGAGAAATATCATCGAACTCCTCACTGTAGTTTACGAGCATATCTACCATATAATCAGGATCGCAAAGGTCGTAGAGTTCTTCCAAAGCGCCCTGAATGTTTTTGGGTGTAAACATTTTTTACCTTACCTTTCCATTGATTTTTCTCTTTTTTTCTGCCATTGCTCCAAAAGCTGAATGATTTTATCCTCCATCTGCTTGTTGGTATAGGACTTCGGGAAGTATTTTCGCAACGAATCCGTTTTGAAGGTTACTCTGTCCAGCTCTCCCTTCTTGATTTCATTCATAATCTCGCACATCGCATCCAGCGTACACTCGCCCTCCTGTGCGAGCTTTTTAATTCGCTGTGCTTGCGAAAGGGAAGGAGCTGCTTGAGCATAATCCATTGCAGAAAGAAAATCCTTCTGTTCTTCACTTGCCAGATAGGAAAGCTCCACCGCAGGATTGAATTTGATCTGACCCGTATCTACCATATCCAGCAGTTCCGGAATCAGTTCGGTCAGACGGATATAACGGTGTACCTGATTTCTGCTTTCTCCTGCCTCCTGACCGACTATATCCATTGCCTGCAACTTCATCCCAACTTGGGATGAAGTTAAATCGGTGCGTTGACCTTGATGTTTAATCGCATCCAGCTTCATCTTATAAGCAAATGCTCTTTCACTCGGCAGGATACTCTCCCTCTGCAAATTCGCATCAACCATCAAAATAATGGCTGCATCATCGTCCAGGTCACGAACAATCGCAGGCATGGTTTCCTTACCCGCAAGCTCCGATGCCCGGTGCCGCCTGTGACCAGAAACGATTTCATAACCACCGTCGGGGTCAGGACGGACAATCGCAGGAGTGAGAACTCCGAAATCTCGGACGCTCTCTGCCGTTTTCATCATTTCTTCATCATCAACCACACGGAAGGGGTGTCCCTCAAAGGGGTGTAGCTCAGAAAGCGGAATTTCCTGCACACGCTCCTGCTGGGCTTCAGCTCTGGATTGATCGGTGGAGAAAATATCATCGTACCCCTTCAAGCTGATGTTTGCGCCTTTTTTCTGCATTGTTTAACACCTCCTTCGTCAGAATTTTATAGGCTTCGGCAACTTTGCCTTTGGGATCATGCTTGAAGATACTGGTTCCCTCTGCGCTGATTTCCTCTGCACGGACAGAGCGGGGAATGTCGGTCTTGTAAACCTTCAGCTTTCCGCCGTAGCTCTCCCGAATCAGATTGCTGATGTCTTTGGAGTAGTTGGTGCGGCTGTCCACCATCGTCAGAAGAATCCCTTCAATCCTCAGTTTCGGGTTGATTTGCCTCTTGACCTTGTTGATGGTTCCAAGCAGCTGTTCCAGACCCTTTGCAGGAAGGTATGCTGCCTGAACCGGTATCAGCACATTGTCGGCAGCTGCCAACGCATTGACGGTCAGCATACCCAAAGACGGCATACAGTCAAGAAGAATGTAATCATAATTCTGTTTGACTGTATCCAGGTATTGCCGGAGAATGGTTTCCCGGCTCATGGCATTGACCAGTGCTACCTCCATACCTGAGAGTTCGATGTTGGACGGCACCAAATCAACGCCCTCCGGATGATGAAGAATCCCTTCATCGGGAGTAATAGGGTTTTCCATCATAATCTTTCCCATCAGATCGGAAAGTGTCGGAGACAGATCATCCGGGCAGGGATTGCCCAAACTGACCGTCAGGGAAGCCTGGGGATCGGTGTCTACCAGAAGCACCTTTTTTCCTTCAAGAGCCAAGCCAACGCCCAGATTCTCGGTGGTGGTGGTCTTTCCAGTGCCTCCTTTCTGATTGACCACCGCAATGATGGTTGCTTTTTTCGACATTTATCGTCACTCTCCTTCCTCTCGCTTCATTTTCAATTTCTTAAATCCTCCTTCCAAATATCCGTGTGACATATCGTGCCGAACAAGAGCATCGTAGTAGGTGTCTATTGTCGTCGGCGCATTGTATATCGTAGTCAGCATATACTGACGGATATTTCTAATCTTTGTGGTGTTCTCCTTGAAGCAGTCCATAACATATCGAATGTGTTCGGCATTCAGTTTCATAAACCGACTGCGGACAATTTCTGCCGGACGCTCCTCTGCACCAATGCGAATCAACGGTCGCTTCGTGCAAACTGTTTCAACGATCAACTCCAGAATGTTATCCAGCATTTCGGAATCGTAAGGGTAATCCTTCTTCAACAAATCCATACTAAGCTGATCCGAGAAATAATCAAAGTATTCTTGATACCGGTCATTCTCGTCCATCATTCCACCATTTCCGGAAGGAAAGATAGAATCAGTATCACTAAATTCAGTATTTTTAATATCAGTATTATTACATTGTGATTTCGGAAGTTCTTGAGTTGTGATTTCCATTGTTCCAGAATTGTGATTTTCACAATTCAAGAGTTGTGAATCCACAGCAGAGATAAAGTTCTTCACATAGATCAGGTTGGGCTTTCCCAAACCCTGGCGCTTACGTTCAATCAATCCTGCTTTCTTCTCAAGTTCACTGAGCAGCTTGATAGCCTTTTGTTCAGCACAGTTCAGAGCCATCTTCGCTTCGTCGATTGTAAAAATGATATACACTCTACCGTTTTTATCTATCCAACCATTCTTGGCAGACAGGCTCATGCGGTCAAGCAAAATGCCATACAGCATCTTGGCATCGGCAGAAATATTCCAGAACCTCTCGTTCGTGAACAACACCTTCGGAACTCGATAGAATGTGAATAGATCGGATTGCTGACCGTAAAAATAATCAAAACTCACACGGCTTCACCACCTTCTTTCTGCGGAAAACTTTCTGTTGTCAGCGGAATGCTGCGGAAAGTCGTATCCGTCTTTTCGTAAGGACATCGGGCAAAATAGTAGAAGCGGTATTCCTGTTCATACACATCCATATCAACGAAGCCCCACTTCACGCATAACCTTCTTCGTACACCAACCAATGCACGGGTGATCTCGCCCATAGGGACAGCCATCACATTCCGACTTGGGTTTCGGCGGCAAAGAGATTAAGTAGTAGCAATTATTTCTACCCAGACGGCAGCCCTTTCTGCCATTCGTCCAGAAGTAGCAGTAATGACAGTCGCTCGGCTTGTCTGCGGTATAAACAGGCTTGCTCAAATAAAACACCTCCAATCTCTTGTATTTGCCCATGGGTTTGGGCATAAAAAAAGAGCGCCTATCCATCCCCAATGCGGGGCAAATAGACGCTCTATGTACATAACGATATTTAATTTTATCTGCTATAACTGCATGGTATTCAAAACATCCGCCTTTTTTGATTAGCTGGATTTTTGGCACGATTTTGGGGCTGATTAGCAGGAAGGGCATTTTCATTAGCAAGAACAGCCCGTTTTCTGCTAAAAATTAGCTGGCGATTTTGTCTTATAACAACCGTTCGATTCTGGAGGGGTTGTCAAAAATCAAATTTTGGAGTAGAATTTTATCTCATACAGTGAAAGAGCTTTTTCGTAGCTTTTTATATAAGAAAAGCCGAAAACCCTTGAAAACAAAGGCTTTCGGCGTTGTTCACTGGCGTCCATAAGAGGATTTGAACCTCCGACCCCACGCTTAGGAGGCGTGTGCTCTATCCAGCTGAGCTATATGGACGTGTCTGATATATGATTATAGCCCGATCAAAGTCGAACTGCAATCCCTTATTTAGTTTTTTTTGAGGTGGCCGTTGTAACGCAACCTTAGGAGGGGGGTATTATATCCAGCTTAATTATGGGAGCACATAAAACCGACTCTAATCGGTTTATGATGCAAGAAGTGCTCCTAACAATTCGTAAGTGTATTTGGCGCTTCTTTTTATTCTAGTTAATGTGTCTGCTTTTTCGTAAGGTTTTTTGACAACGAGGCTTACTTCTCTTTTGTCGCCTTTTCCAGTATCGATTACAACTTTTCCTACGATTTGTCCTTTTTTCAAAGGAGCTTTCAAATCTTTTTTGATGTCGACTTTTTGTTGCAGACCAGTTTTTGTATTATACAAAATGGATACGTCTTCTGTCGGATAAATCTCAACGTTTTTGTCCACAACGCTGTTGACTGATTTTGTTTCGATTGGCTTTTCGCTGTTTAATATATTCATTGGTTCAAATGAATTTCTGACGTATTCCAGTATTATTTTTTGGTAAGTATTTCTGTCGTATTTTGTGGGAGCTCCCATCAAAACAGATACTATTTTGTTTTTAGGATCGTTTGGTTTCAAACTCATCGTAGTAATCAAACAGTATCCTGCTTTTTCAGTTGTTCCTGTTTTAAATCCGTCGACACCTTCTATTTTTCCTAAAAATGGAACTGTAGTCACGCCTTCGTATTTTCTAGTCGGCATTACAAGTTTTTGTGTTTTTGTGTAATTTAAAACTTGTGGGTAATTGTTTATTGTATATGTGGTTAATTTCGCCAAATCTTTTGCGCTCATCATGTTTTCCTTGTCGTTTTCAGGATAACCTGATGCAGAATAAAACTTCGCAGATTTCAATTCCAATTCGGCTGCTTTTTTGTTCATTCTTTCGACAAATTTTCCCACAGATCCTTCTGATTTCACAGCTAATTCGTCTGCGGCATCATTCCCACTGACTATCATCATTCCCCTTATCAAATCATTTACAGTTAATTCTTCGCCTTTTTTAAGTTGCATTGTGCTAGCTTCAGGCTTATTGTATTGTGTTTGGATTTTGATTTTATCGTCGAGTTTGTATTTGTTTGCGTTGATGTCTTCCATAACCAAAACATAAGTCATTATTTTAGTTAAGGATGCTATAGCAAAAGGCTTGTTTTCGTTGTAATTCAACAACTCTTGGGAATAATCCTGTTCAATTGTGTAATACGAGTTTACTTTGTCTTCAAATCCCAACTTCGAGTCCGCTTTAGATAATGCAGGTTGAAATACAATAGCAAGTATTAACATTAAGGGTATTATTTTTTTAATACTCTTCATTTCTCACCTCATCTTTTCGATATAACTTCTTCGTACACTTTTATTACATCATCTGTAATATTTTCTTCGGAATATACTTCTTTGATATCGTGTGATATTTTCTCTCTGTCGTATTTTTCAATATTGTCGTGCATATATCTTAACGCTTCGGCTAATTTCTCAACGTTAAATCTATCAACCAATATTCCATTTTCTTCATTTATTAAATGTTCTGGCCCACCGCATTTACTTGCGACCACAGGAAGACCTGCGGACAATGCCTCCAAATACGCCAACCCAAAAGTTTCTGAATACGAATACAAGCAAAACATATCCGCATTATTGTAGCCCTCAACGATTTTTTCTCTTTTTGTTAGTCCAGGAAGAAATACTTGGTCGGTCAAATTCAACTCTTCTACCATTTTAAGTAACGGTTTTCTCAAAAATCCATCCCCGTAAATCGTAAGCTTCACATGTTTATCGTTCGAAAAAGCTATGTTAAAAGCTTCGATCAATTCTTTCGGACCTTTTGTCGTGATTACATTTCCAGTGGAAACTATGTTGAAGATTTCTCCCCTTTTGAAATTCTCATTATTTTTGAAAATCGTAAGGTTTGGAATAATTGCAATTTCTGTAGAATCTTTTCCAAATTCTTCTTTTATTTTCTCTTTGAATTTGGGACTTACAGTTATAAGTCCGTCAGTTCTGTCGTAAGTTTCTTCGGCGATTCTTCTGTAAGAAGGTTTGATAGTATCTTGGTTTACAACGGAATTGCACTCAGTTAGTACGAATGGAATGTTCAACTCTTTTGCAAGTTTGGATGTATAATATCCCTGGTCTGTAAAATAAGTGTGAATTACATCCGGTCTTCCTTCGATTTGCTCCACTTTTTTGTAGAAATGTCTAAGTACCAAATAAGAAAAGTCATAAAGGCTTTTGAAGATATATCTTCCAATCGGAAAATGAAAGGAATACACTTTGACATTATCTTTTATAAAATATTCACTTTTATATTTGCGAAAACGTCTAAGTGATCTGAAATCAAGTGCAATCAACACAACTTCGACGCCTTTTTTGGCTAGTGCAATTGCCTGATCCAATTCAAATATTCCGTTCATTTTGTATTTATCCGTCGGATATCCTCTAGCGATTATATAAGCCTTCATTTCTTTTCCTATCTTAATTTTAGTTTACTAGTCTATTATATCAAATCCTGTGTATTTTTGTAGCACTTCAGGAATTTTTATACTTCCGTCAGCTTGTTGATAGTTTTCGATTACAGCTGCAAAGCAACGTCCAATAGCAAGTCCTGAACCGTTTAATGTGTGAACGTATTGTGGCTTATTATTTTCGTCACGATATCTAATATTTGCACGTCTTGCTTGGAAATCTTCAAAGTTAGAACAGCTTGAGATTTCAACGTATCTATTATAACTTGGCATCCACACTTCAATGTCGTAAGTCATTGCTGATGAGAATCCCAAATCCCCAGAACAAAGTCTAACAACTCTGTATGGAATTTCCAATAATTGCAAGATTTCTTCTGCGTTATTTGTAAGTTTTTCTAATTCGTCATAACTTGTAGAAGGTTCAACGAATTTTACCATTTCAACCTTTTCAAATTGGTGATTTCTAATCAAACCTCTTGTGTCACGTCCAGCACTTCCGGCTTCTCTTCTGAAACATTGAGTGAAAGCTGTGTAATAAATTGGCAAGCTTCCTTGTTCCAAAATTTCTCCTCCCAATAAATTAGTTACTGGGACTTCTGCAGTAGGAGCAAGATACATATCGTCTTTTTCGCAATAAAACATATCTTCTTTGAATTTTGGAATTTGACCTGTACCCATCATCGCACTTGGACTCATAAGCACTGGAGTATTCATTTCAGTGTAACCTTGCTTGTCAGTGTGAAGATCAACCATGAAATTCATCAAAGCTCTTTCAAGTCGTGCGCCTTTTCCTTTGAATACACTAAATCTTGATTTGGAAATCTTAGTTGCTCTTTCGAAATCCAAAATATCCAAATCAACACCCAAATCCCAGTGAGCTTTTATATCAAAATCAAATTTACGAGGTTCTCCCCATTTTCTCATTTCCAAGTTTTCAGTATCATCCAAACCAACCGGAACATCTTTGTTAGGAGTGTTTGGGATTTCCATCAAATATTCTCTGATTTCTTCGTCGATGTTTTTCAAATCATCATCCATAGATTTGATATCATCAGACAACTTCTTCAAGTTTTTGAAAAGTTCTGAAGTATCTTCTCCGTTTTTCTTCATTTGTGGAACTTGTTTAGAAAGCTTGTTTTGTTCCGCCTTCATTGATTCTACTTTTTGAATAACTTCACGTCTTTTTTCATCAGTATCCAAAAGTTTTTGAATAGGATATTCTCCTCTTCTTTTTTTAAGCGCCTCAACAATTTCTTCTGGATTGTTTCTAATTCTTTTAATATCTAACATAACTTTCTCCTTATAAAACAATAAAAAAACTCATACCAAGGGACGAAAATTACGTTTCCGCGACTGCCACCCTAATTAGCATAAGCTCTCTCAACTAATAACGCATAGAAGTTAGATTCATTATCTTCGTATACTTATTCTCACCACACATAAGCTCTCTGAATTACTCCAATAATTACTATTTCTTCATCAACTGCAATATTCAACTATATTAATGTATATTTTACCACAAACAATCTTGTTGTGTCAATGTATAGCATAATTACAACGTTTTTTAGATTTTTTTATACAGATTGGCATTTAATTTGCAAATTAGCATTTTGCACGAACATCTGACTACAAAAACAAAAAAATTCATCGCTTGTGAACCTAAAATCTCAAGCGCAGCTTCGCTTTGCGCGAGTGAGATTTTTGACGGTTCTCTTCGCTGGAATTTCTGATTGTTTTTTCCGTATGATGTTCTTAGCAAAAACGCTAATATGATTTAACGAATACAATAAATTTTCAAAAAAACACAAACGTACAAAATGCTAATCTGATCTGTAAGCTTTATTGAGTCTTAGCAACACCATTACTAACCTTCCAAGAAAACAAAAAACACCAAGCTCATCTCACAAGATTTGCCCAGTGTTATTAGTTAAATATCTTTGTCTGCATTTTGGAAAAATTTTGCTACATATCCTATTACAACTAAAACCAAGAATACTTTCATCAAGAATTTCAAAATACTAACAGTTATTCCCATAATTCCCATCAAAATATTCAAAGCCAAAATAGCCAAGAATATGTACAAAATGTATTTTAAATATTTGTTATCCATACTCCACTTCCTTTATACTTCTTCTTTTGCGAAAAATCTTCTGTAAATAAATCTAATTACCAACACTACTAATGCTATTTTAATGAAAACTTTTAAGAACGAATAAGCAACAGCTCCAATCGCTACCAAAATTCCTACAATTGCGCCGCCTAATCCCAATATCAAACCAAAAGTTCCCAAAATAGCTGCGAAAACTATTGATAGAATAACTATCAAAATAACAAATGCTAAAGTAATCATAAATGCCTCCCTTTGCTTTGTACAGTACCTTTTATTACATTATAGCACAATAATCCCTTATTCACAACAAGCATTAGGAGATAATTCAAAAGATTTTATAAAAAACTTACCACCTTTTTGTATCAGTTTAAGTTCCGATTTTATATCATCTTCCAAGATAATTTCCTTAGAATTGACTTTGCACACCACTGGCTCAAACGCCCATTCTTCATCATTTTCCATTACATAATACGAATTGTCATCCTTAGAATACACGACATTTTCTTTGTTTGTAACATCATCTGATGAAATATTTGCGTATTTCAATAAAACTGCATCCACCAAATTCTTGTCAACTTTCAAAATCTTAGCGTTTTCTCTTGTTTGTTTGAGTGCATTTGGATTTTGTTTTTTAAGTTCATCTATTTGGGATTTATCCTTTTCTGGATCCAGCGCTTTGCTTGGAAAATTCGCCACGAAATTTTTCAGCGTAATATCTTGTGGTGATGCGAAGCTCTCCCCGTAGAAAAATGTATCTAGAGAGTTTACAACCTCTTCGCCATTATAATCGTACGGCTTGTTGAAGTTCGCTGCGATTTTCTCTACATCTGATTTTTCCAATCGTCCGTCTTTTGAAATGTCCACACCCTTGAACCCATCGTTCAAATAATCTGCCACATACGCCTTTTTTTCTTCAGGCATTTCTGGCATTTTTTTCGAACAAGATGCAACAAATACGACACTCAAAACCACAAGTACGATTTTAAGTAATTTGTCCTTCATAACCCCTCCAATCTTATTAAACTTATTATATATTAAAACCCAACAAAAAAACACTGACGGAAGTTTAACCAACTCCCAAATCAGTGTTTTCAACTAACATCTCAACCTTTGGATGGTCTTTCAAATCGTAGTGATTTTCCAAAAACCACTTCACAAGCTCATCATCTCTTTTAATCGGCGTAGAATTATTTATAAAAATATTAATAGTAATCCATTTGAAATTCGAAAGGCCAATCTCAATGTCTTTTTCAATCATTTCCTTCGTTTGACCCTTGATTCCAACCATTAAACACGCAGAATCAAAATAATCGGACACATCTTTTACATCAGTGAATTTTGCATTTTTGTTTAAGACATTTTCTCTAAAATCGTAATCGAACGATTCAATTCCAGTCTTAAACAAAACCTCGCATCCGAAAAATTCCCTGATTTCGTGAAGTCTATTCTTGAAAATATAATGCGCTTCGAAAACCAAAGTATGAATGTTTTTTTCGTGAATTAAATTTCTGATGTCGATTTTCGTCTGTTCTGGAAGTTCGAACACATTTCCCGAATTAATACATTCCAAAACACCGAATTCTCCAGTCACATTTTGAAGAATCTCGCGATTTTCACGAACAGCATCATCTATATCCACCGTATTGTCTTCAATGTAATCGCAAAAAGTGCATTTTCCCCAAAAACATGGTCTGCCTTTTAAAAGCACAATTTCGCGTTTTAATTTTTCCTCAATCTTAGCGTATCGATTCAAGCTTAATCCTCTTAACAGCAGTCATCACGACACTAAATGAAATAAGTCTGTCCACAAATTCCATAAAATATTGGTTGATAAAAGATGCCGCAGCTGGATTTACTCCCTTGTTAATCATAAATCGTACGATAACATCACTTCCTGAGCTTGTAACCCCACCAAAAATATAACCTTGAATAATAGCACCCAAAATAGCGCCTGGAAGCACAGCCAATAAAAGTGCAGGAATAGTGTGCAATTTCTTGAAATATCCCTTTTCGTATAAAATACCAACCATAAACACCATAAGCATACCCGTAGGTGCAAATGGAAGTGCAAATGGATCGAAAAGAACTTGGTTCATAACAGACGATAAAAGCGCAGTCACAACACCGTATTTCCATCCAAATAACATACACACCAATAAAGATCCTATGTGATCCAATAACAAAGGAACCTTCGTACTAACAGCGATAAAAGCACCAAGGCAGTTGATTGCAATGCAAATCGCTATAGTAGTCAGCAATTTCGTATTCGTTTTTCTCAATAAAAAAACCTCCTAATAAAATATAGGAGAACTCAAAAATAACGCCTTGTTTTTTTATACTTGGAGCTCTCAAACAAGTCCTGAAATAAATTTCAGCTTTAACTAGGCAACAGTAATTTTACCAAATAATTAAACCCATTGCAAATTAGTGTTCTTCAAAAAAGCAGAAACCGATTTGTGGTATTGTGAGATATAATAAAACACCAAAACTCGTAAATCGCTCATCAGAGTAGAAAATAATCAATTAAACATGTACTGCGCAAAGCTTCGTGAGGTGTTTTCACTTGTGAGCAAATAAAAGCTTGCAAATAAGCGTATCATACGGAGAAAATTGCAGTAAATTCAATCGAAGAAATCCGGCTAAAATTTGACCGCTTGAGCGAAGCGAGCTTCAAATTTTAGGATTTCAAGATTAGAATTTACCAATTTTCGTAGTCGATTAAGCGTTTTGCAACTTTTATTTACCTACCCACTAAAAAAACGCCTCTTACGAAGCGTTATTTAATACATGTTTAATTGATTTCTCTGGTATACCTATGGTTTCCACAACATATTCTCCCTCATAGTCTTGCAACGACTTTTTCGGTAATTGCAATGTCACTAGAAGGTCAGCCTTCACTGCTACGTTGTGTATTATATTTTCGTCAGAATCCAGTCCCGATGGCATATCGACGCTCACAACAAATGCTTGTGTGTCGTTAATCATGTTGATTACATCTTTGTAAATTCCTTCGATGTCTCTTTTGAGTCCAGTCCCGAAAATGCTGTCGACTATCAAATCATTTTCTGTGATGTCGAATTTCGTGTTTTCGTCTACAAATTCTATCTCCACGTCTAATTTTTTCAAAATATCGTAGTTGATTTTAAAATCCGTCGACGCTTTTTCTAGTTTCCCAATCACATACACTTTCACAAATCGGTCTTCGTTGTAAATGTCTCTTGCAACTGCCAAGCCATCTCCACCGTTGTTTCCAACAGATGCGAACACATACGCTTTGGTAAACTTTTTGTCCAAAATATGTTTTGAAATTTGTGCCTTGGCGTTTTCCATCAACACAATCGATGGAATTCCGATTTCATTTATCGTGTAATGATCGATTTGTCTCATTTGTTCAGCTGTTACATAAATCATAGTCCGTTTTTGAACCTCTCTTCTCTTATATCCCTGCCGAAAAATTGTATCGGTATAAATTCGCCCTTGATTCTGGATGAAATTCTCTGATCGTATTGCGTTGTCAAATCATCAAGGTCGATATTTGTCGAAATTATCGTAGTTTTTTGGTTTTGAATTCTGTAATTTAAAAGATCAAATAGTAAGCTGATATTGGTTTCTGTGGAGTTTTCCGTTCCCAAATCGTCAATCATAAGCACATCGCAGTTGTAGATAATATCCTCAACTTCAGGTTGTGGTTTTTCATTGAAATTCTGATATCTTATTGAAAAAAGTTGCTTCAACAATTGCATCGCGGACAAATAAATCACAGAATATCCGTTTTCAATGATTTCTTTCGCCATGCAAGATAACAAATATGTTTTGCCAGTTCCAACTTGTCCGTACAACAAAAGCGACTTCGCGTTTTTCGTGTAATTTTTGGAATAGTATTTCAAATTCTCGCTGATTGCTTGCATGTTTTCACGTTGGGACATTCCTTGTGAGCTGTCTTTTTTCGTGTCAAACACGTTGATGTCAAATCTATCAAAGTTTTGTTGTTTCATTTGCTCATTAAGGGAGCTTTTCTCACGTGCAATGTTGACCATAATAGTCTTCTTGCAAGAACACATTTTACCGTTGTAAACTCCAGTATCCTCGCACTTGTCGCAGTGATGCTTCTCCTCCAAATAATCGTTTGGATATCCACTTAGTATGAGCATTTTGTGCATTTTTTCTTCAGTGGATTTGATTTCTTCTTCCAAGTTTTTTAATTCTTCCTTGTCACCGCCGATGCTTTTTTTCAAATACTCGTATCCAAGCTCGTTTCTATGTTGGAGCAAATCCTGGTATTCTGGAACATTTCGAAAAACTTCCTGATATCTCATGTCCAATTCTTTTTGGGATTGATTTCTGTAATCTTCCAATATTCTGTTGGCTTCTTTTGCGTAGCTCATTATTATTTATCCTTTTGTTCTTTTGATTTCTTGATAAAATCGTTCAAAAATTTTGAGTTAATATTTGTAGCCTTGTTTTCAATATCGTTAGTCTTCGGTCTGTAATAAGTTCTCTTCTTCGTTTTTCTTTGTTGCTTTTTGTTGTTTTCTTCTTGCCATTGCTCCAACGTCATAATACCGTCAAGCTTCCAATTTCTGAGGACTTGTAAAACGTAATTGGTGTTGTTTTTCGTATTCGGATTAGTTGTGCAATAATGAAAAGCCGTCACCACCAACTCTGGTGTTTGGTGATAAGTGGAAATGTGTTCCAAAATTCTTTCCATTTCTGATTTGGATAATTCCATATCCCTGATGTCTTCAATATCTCTGAACATTTCTTTGATTTCTTGACTGTTTTGTGGAATATAAGTCTTCTGAGATTCATCTGGTTCAGGATTTGTAATTCCAAGATACAATTGTCTCAAACTCAAAAAAACCGTGTGGTTAGTTTGCGTTTGTGCGTCAGTGTATCGTTTGATAATTCCTTCATCCAACCAAAAATTCCAACACTCAGATACTTCACTTTCAGTCAAATCCAACGCCTTTGCGATTTTTTCGTCTGAAATATCCACATTCGCCGAGGTATCCTTAGCAAGCTTGTAGGCATACAAATACACTTTTAGTTGATTTCCTGTGGCCACTTGAAGATATTGATTCAAAAATATATTTTCAATAGGTGTTTCGCCCAAATCTATTTTAAATTTTTCTACACTATATTTCATAAAATCACCTCTTATTATCAATCGCCATCGTAGTGTTCTTCGAAAAAATTGTCCCGTCTTTTACTATGAAAAACTCATCGAATTCTTCATCGTGCGTGTCCAATCTTTGATTTTCGAACACTTCTTCGTAACTACAAAACTTCCTGAATCCACATTTTTCGTAACATTTTATCGCTCTTTTGTTGAAATTATTCACATTTAAGAAAATCCTGTCCAGCCTGTAAACTGTAAATCCCATGTTAATCAAAGCCTTTATGGATTCTTCGCCGTATGATTTGTCCATTTCATTTGGATCCAAAACAATACCCAAAAACGCAGTCTTCGTGAACTTGTCGTATTGTTTCAGCCCCACATATCCCACCAATTTTCGAGATTTATCCCTAATCGCAAAATATTTTTGCGTTTTCATTTCTCTTTTTTGGCGATACCACATTTTTATTTCAAAATCGTCCAAATCGGACAAGTTATAATCGATTAGTCGTTCGTCTGTGTGTTTTCCCCATTGTTCGATTTCAAATGCATCGTCCAATGTAAAATCTTCTAACGTTAACCTCTCAGTAGTTATCATTTATCAAACGCTCCTACATCGGGCATTTGTTTGTCCAAATCCATAAACTTCGTGTGTTCCTTGTCGAATAAAGTATCCACAGTTCCCGTTGGACCATTTCTGTGTTTTGCGACGATAATTTCTGCGATGTTTGGTTTATCAGTTTCAGGATCGTAATAATCATCACGATACAACATCAACACAACATCCGCATCTTGTTCAATCGCCCCAGATTCACGAAGGTCACTCATAACTGGTCTGTGGTTTGGTCTTTGATCAGGCGCACGTGACAACTGACTCAACGCTAGAATCGGACAATTTAATTCCTTTGCCAAACCCTTGAGTCCTCTTGAAATCGTGGAGATTTCTTGTTGTCTGTTCTCACTTCTGGAGTTTGTAGTCATAAGTTGCAAATAATCTATAATCACCAAATCCAAATCGCTACGCGCTTTTAATTTTCTGCATTTGGAACGAAGCTCATTCAATGAAATCGATGAAGTATCATCGACATGCATATTTGTTTCTGCTAATAATTGTGCTGCTTGTCCGAGATTTGTCCACTCAGTAATTTTGCCAGACACAAGTTCTGACAGATTAATGTTACTAAGCGCGGACAATAATCTCTGAGTCAATTGCATCTTACTCATTTCAAGAGAAAAAATCGCGACTTGATGCTTGATACTAGCCTTGTATGCAATGTTAAGTGCAAGTGATGTTTTACCCATTGCAGGACGCGCTGCAAGTAAAATCAAATCTGAGTTTTGAAGACCTGAAAGTTGTCTATCCAAGTCAATCAACCCAGTCGTAACGCCAGTTAATTGTCCTTGGCTCATACTCATTTCGCCAATTTTTGCAAGAGTTGGCTCCAACATTTCTTGAATTTTAACCAAATCTTGGTGGTTTCTGTTCTGACTGATTTTGAAAATATTACTTTCAGCGTATTCTAAAACTTCGCCAACGGAATTGTTGGCAATGGACATATCAATCACATCTTGTGACACGCGCATCAAATTTCTGATAATCGCCTTGCTTTTGATAATATCTGCATAGTATTTTACATTCACAGCACTTCCTACAGCTTCTGAAATACTAATAAGTTCATCAATCCCGCCGATAATTTCGTACATATTATTGGATTTTAATTTGTCTTCCAATGTAATATAATCCACAGGCTTTTTCTCGTCAATTACTTGCAAAATCGCCTTGTAGATTTCTTGGTATTTCGTAGAATAAAAATCCACCGGCTCCACGATTTCTGCCGCATCATCCACAGCTCTCTCGTCGATTATCATCGCACCGATTACACTTCTCTCAGCTTCCAAATCGCACGGCATAATATTTTGTTGATTTTCCATTACCTCACCGCCTTTCTGTCGTGTATTCTAAAATTATTCTTTGTCTACAATTACTTCCAAGTTAGCGTTAATATCTGGGTATACCTTAACTATAACGTTAAATGTTCCCAAAGATTTGATGTTGTCTTTCATTTCAATTTTTTTCTTATCAACATCCAAACCGTGTTGCTCCTTCAATGCTTTTTCGATATCCATCGAAGTGATTGAACCGAAAAGTCTGTCGCCTTCACCTGTTTTGGCGATAATCTTAACTTTTGTGTTTTCGATTTTTTCTTTCAATTCATTAGCGTTTTTGATATTTTCTCTTTCAATCGCTCTTAATTCTGCTTGTTTTTCTTCCCAAATTTTGATGTTTTCTTTTGTTGCTTGTACTGCTAATTTATTTGGTAGTAGAAAATTTCTCGCAAAACCAGTCTTTGCATTAACCATTTCTCCAGCTTTTCCAAGCTTTTCTACATCACTAGTCAATATAACTTTCATCTATATCCTCCTTGATATATTCATCAATTGCTTGTTTTATCTTTTCTTCTGCTTCATCCATGCTACATTCTAATTGCGCACCCGCACTTGTAAGGTGACCTCCGCCTCCAACTTTTTCCAAAACCAATTGTACGGAGATTTTGCCCAAACTTCTCGCACTAACATGGATTTTATCCTTTATCTTCGCCAATACAAACGAAGCTTCCACTCCCAAAATGTTGAGCAAATCATCTGCTGATTGTGCCGCAACCAAAATGGATTCGTCCACTTCTTCTTCCAATCTTCCGATGGCGATATTATCTTTATACATTTTCGATGAAGCGATTACGTCAGATTTTAGTTTGATAGTTCTCTCATCGTCCTTGAAAAGTTTCTTAACCTTGACACTATCCGCACCTTGTCTTTTCAATATAGACGCCGCTTCAAAAGTTCTAACACCTGTTTGATAGAAGAAATTCTTCGTATCCACAGTTATTCCTGCAAGTAACGCTTCTGCAACAATTTTTGGAATCTCTAGTTTTTCTGTCATATAAAATAACACTTCTGTCACCATTTCAGATGCACTAGATGCGTAAGGTTCCAAATAAGTCAACGACGTTTCTTTAATATAATCGGAACTTCTTCTGTGGTGATCGATGACCACGATATTTTTCGCAATATCCATAATTTCTTGACATTCAACAGAGTTTCTTCTGTGATTATCGCAAATAATAACCAAACTATTGCTGTTACAATTTTCCTTAGCAAATGCATTCTTCACAAAATATTTCTTGTAATCCGGTTTTTCTTCAAGAACTGAATTATAAATATTTTCAATTTGAGGGCCAACCTCATTCAAAATAATGTAGCATTCCTTGTTGTTAATCCTGCACGCTTCCAACATTCCCAAACTAGAGCCAATAGAGTCCATGTCTGGATTTCTGTGTCCCATAATAAACACATTGGAGCTTTGAACAATAAGTTGCTTCAACGCATGTGACACAACTCTTGCCTTAACCTTGTTACGTTTTTCAACGGCCTTGTTCTTGCCACCGAAATATTTTAATTCACCTGTGTCAACCACTGCTTGGTCACCACCACGGCCTAATGCAACATCCAAACAAGATCTGGATTTCTCGTGAATTTCATAAGGATTATCTCCAATAATTGATGCCCCAATGCTCAAAGTAACAGGAACATTATTAGTGTTTTGAATTTCCTTAATCATATCTAACACAGAGAATTTTTGTTGCATAATATTTTCAAGCTCGTGCTTTTCGACAATCATTGAGAACTTATCTGATTCGTATTTTCTGATATACGCATTGTGTTCTCTCGCAAAATCTTGCAAAATATTTTCAACATCTGAGAACACCCTTGTTCTTTCTTCTTCCTTGATGCTGTTACGTGCTTCGTCGTAATTATCTATGAAAATATCGACAAGTCCCAGTCTTTTTTCATCCAAAAGCGTCACAACATCCATGAAAGCAGTGTTGTCGATTCCATAAAGCAAAGTCAAATCCTTGTCTTCACTATCTTTTATAGTAACAGGATAAAATCTGTAGTATTTACCATCAACTTGAGTTTCATAATAATCCAAGTTATCTTCATCGTCTTTTACAGTCTTCAAATCCAGAATTTTTTCGACTTCATTATTGAAAATCTCAATCTCATCATCAGCCAAATCCTTAAAATAAGTGTTAAACCAGCTAATTTTATTCTTATCGTTGAGAATCAAAAGTGGAAAAGGAACCTTGAATACAGCATTTTTTGTAATATCTGTAAACTCATTATTAAGATTAATAATCTTCTCCTCAACCTTTTTATTCTTATTATTGATGTATGTGTATTGATCCACAATCATAAAAGCCGAAGCAATAAATGCCAAAGTTCCTATGATATTTTGAAAATAAAACAAAATCGCAGAAAGTATCACCAACAAAACTGCTTGTACAATCAAATGTTTCAGCGAATATTTAAGCTCTTTCATTGTTTTCCTTCTTTCTCAAATCTTTAAAGCTATTCAAAGCCCCTAAGAATGCCAAAATATAAATAAACGGTTGAATTGCAACAGAAACCAACACAGTCAACACCTTAAAAGGAGTCGATAATGATTTCAAATATGAAAACATCAAAGCAATTCCTCCCAATAAGTACGAACTAATTCCGAAAACCGACAAATTATACAACAAATAATTTCCCAAATCCTTATTCACAAAATAAACAATTCCCGAAATCAACGCCAAGCCAACAATTGTGATTGTGAATTTCATGTCTATTCTGAAATCGTGAAACTGATGTTCCTTAGATTTTTGTGGAATATACACATTCAACACACTTGTATAAAAAGCGATAAGTCCCAAAATCGCATACACAGCTCTTACAATAAGCTTAGATGATTGTTCAAACATAATTTTAACAGACTTCATCATTTCCTCGTCCATCTTCACAGAACTCAAAACCTTCATGAAATCATTCAACTTTACGTTAATCACATCTGCAATCGACATATCTGCATTTAGTTTCAAAAGCAAATTCGTCAACAAAACAAAAACACAAATTCCAACGAAACTAATCGTTATAGCCTGTGTGTCAGAAAATCCTGAACTTAGCAAATTCAAAATCGAATAGAACACCAAAATTATGTACAATCCGACAGGAATAGCAATCAAAGGAGTCGACACAACCAAACTCAACACAAAAAATATCCCGAAAGATATCAGAGCCAATCTGTTATCTTTTTCCAATCCTAACTTAATAAAATAAGAAGGCAACACAATAAATCCAAATGGAAATAAAAATAAGCTCACAACATAAATTATCAGAGCTTTTAATGAAATTTTCATTAAAGATTTATAATCAATCGTATTAATAATCCCACCTCCGTTATCATATTATTATATCATAAAATAGCACAGAAATTTATATCCCACGATGGCGATAAATCACGAAACTATCCTAATCTTAGCAGAAATAGAACATTTCTCACCGCTTTTCAAAGCAAACTTTGAACCAACTGAATCCCTGTTCAAATTAGACACATAATAAGAACAATTTCCGTCCACAAAATCACTTGTCGATTCTAATTTGTATCCAGAAATCTCACTTAAAATATTTTGACCTTCCAAATTATTTTTCCAATCAATCACAACTGCTGGATTCATTTTAATTGTGTGGTCGGAATTGTTAATCACATTCACATTAATACTCACACTGTCATTTGTGAATTGATACACAACAAAACTTTCAATACCTTCACTGACACATCTTAGAACGCACATATCCTCAGACTTGCTCACAACATCGTATTCTTCATTCACGAAAAGACCATCAGTTGGATAACGAAAAGTCTTGTCCACACCGTAATTTGGAATACAGATTTTCAAATCATCAATCATATTTACATCGTCTATTTTAAACTGTTCGATCCTCGCACCAACACTGTTGATGCAAATTTCCATATTTTTAATCGCATAAAAAATTCTCATTTAATCACTTCCTTACATATATATACCCAAATGAGATTTGTTATTGCAATAAAAAATGCTTCGCTAATAACGAAGCATTCTCTATTATCTCAAAGCTCTTCTGAAACCTGCAGCACGAGCTTCTTTTTCTGTTCTAAAATATCTTATATGACTTGGTTTAATCTTGTTGTAGTCTCTTTGTCCAGGAAGATGATAAATCATCGAATTCATATTTCCTTTAATTCTTCCTTCTCCAACAGGACCATATCCATCTTGGTAGATGTAGTTAGGTTTGGTTGGTTTGGAAGCTTCTTTTTTGGCTTGTTCTTGCTTTTTAAGTTCTAATTCCCTTTGCTTTCTAGCTTGTTCTTCCCTGGCTTTTCTTTCATTTTCAAGTCTTTTCATCTCATTTACTTCTTCAGCAGTAGGATTAGAAAATATATTGCTCGATACAGACTTTTCCCCACCAATAATAGTTACAGAATTCATATTTTCTAGATAACTCTTAGTTGATTGTGTCAAATTTTCATTGTCAGTCAAAATAATAGGCGCCTTGTAATTTTTCGCAACGCTTACCGCAGACAAACTATCTGCAAAAACTTTTGAATTTGCCAATATAGCATTTTCATTATTTTCAAATGAACGTCTTGCTATAGCCAATGCTGTTTGATATCTGTCATTTCCTGCAATTCTTTCCCCAGTAAAACCGTTCAACGGAAGTTGGTTAACTCCACCAATTGCGATTTCTTGTAAATCGGATTTCGGATAAGAATTACCATCACTAAGAACCATCAACGCCTTGTGATCTGCCATGAAACTAGTAGCACTAAGAGCGTCAGGGAAGTTTTTGCCGCTTGCTATCAATAAGTATTCTGCATCGACAAACTCTTTAGTTTTTTCCATAACCTTCACTGAAGTTTCGTATCTGTCGTTTCCTTTAAGTCTTTCAATGTTAATATCATTTACAACGGATTTTACGGATTCTTCAATATTTGAACTCAACGCCGTTTCTCCGCCAACAATGTAGATATTTTTTGGGTTTAGCTTAGCAATTTCATCGCTAGTTCTACTGTCCAATTGATCTTTTGACAAAATAAGTGGCGCATTTAACGCCGCAGCAAGTTGACCAGCTGATAAAGCATCTGCAAAGTTAAATCCACTAGCAAGTACAACATTGTCCGATTCATTGAACATCGCTTTTGAAATTTCAATGGAAGTAGCAATCCTGTCTTCTCCTGCAATTCTCGACACATTTTCAACATTCGCGCTAGACACACCAGCTGGAATCATACACGCAACAGCCAATGCAGCTATCGTCAATTTTTTCAAATTTTTAATAAACATTTTCTCCTCCGATAATTTAATATATTATTATGATACCATAATAACTAATAAGTTTATAAAAAATTTTATTATCAAATACTACCTAATTAGCATATTTCCCACAAACATAACTATTGGAAACGCTAATACTAACAAAAAATTCAAAATAGCCCTCACTACA
The DNA here is from genome assembly GCF_052932165.1 of Finegoldia sp. P3-F-LR. NCBI lineage: Bacteria > Bacillati > Bacillota > Tissierellia > Tissierellales > Peptoniphilaceae > Finegoldia > Finegoldia sp. P3-F-LR. Next base: position 75,866 of record NZ_JBRFJE010000008.1, read on the forward strand.
CTTTTTTCAATCAAAGAAAAAACAATTCCAATTATTCCTAAAATCGGGCAAATATATACCGTCACTAATCCAATAGGTCTCAGATTCCCTAAGAAATCAAACTGAAAATCCTTCAATATAAAAGCAATTACAAGACACACAACACCAATGATAAGTGTCCACAGACTTTTGTTTTTCGTTCTATTCATAAACTCCTCCTTTGATATTTAATATTATTATACACTATTTGAGAATTTTTTAATATATAATTTTATTAAAAAAGAGTGCAGAATATCTGCACTCTCTGGGTTTGAAGTTTTATGAATATATTCCAACTTTTGTAACTACTCCATTTTCAACAATAATAGATAGTGCCAATCCTACATTACCAACTCTATTATAGTATTTGATAAAACCTTCTGGTGTGTAATAACTTGTACGAGCTTGTCCACTGTTTCCTGTAAACTCTGTTTTGTTTGTAATTTTAAAAGTATGAGTTGCACTTTCACCTATAGGATTACCGCCAGAAAAAGAATTGATGTCTTTAACGTATTTCATATGTCCAGACACTATCAGGTAATCACCCTTGATTTTAACATCGTAAGCTTGGTTATAATTTCTCGATTCTGATTTTGATAGTTTTTGCTGTATTAGTGTTGAAGAATATTCTCCAGTTTTTGTGTGTAAATTCTTGTCTTCTTTCTTTACAGCAGGTTTTTTCCTAGTCAAAATATCATTCACAACAGTCTTTTCACCACCGACTATTAACACGTTCTTGTCGTTCAAATACTTCTTGGCATTTTCTGTCAAATAATTTGATTGTGTAAGTATGATTGGTGCGTTGTGTTTTTTAGTTAAACTTACTGCTGATAAGCTGTCTGCGAATACTTGTCCACTTGCAAGGATTGCGTTGTTATTCTTGTCGAATGAAAGCTTTGCGATTTCTAGTGCTGTTTCGTATCTATCTTTTCCAGAAACTCTTTTTCCTGTGAAGCCTTTTAGTGGTAGTTGGTTTTTCCCACCGATTGCGATTTCTTGTAAGTTGGATTGTGGATAAGTTACTCCATCACTTAAAACCATTACTGATTTGTGGTTTACAAAGAAAGATGTCGCTGCTAGTGCATCTGGGAAGTTCTTTCCACTTGCTATCAACAAATATTCTGGATTGATAATTTCTTTTGTTTTTTCCATTACTTTTTGGGATGTAGAATATCTGTCTTGTCCTTCAAGTCTTGTTACGTCAATCTTTTCTGATTTTAATGTTGTGTCAACTCCAGTTTTACTGATTGCATTGTTTCCACCTACAACGTAAACTTTCTTCGCTTTCAAACGTTCGATTTCGTTTTTTGTTTGTGAATCAAGTTTGTTTTGTGATGATAATAGAAGTGGTGCATCTAGTGCTGATGCAAGTTGTCCTGCTGATAATGCATCTGCAAAGTTGAATCCGCTTGCAAGTACAACATTTTCTGATGTAGTGTATGCTGATTTGGATATTTCTACAGATGTTGTGATTCTATCCTTGCCGGATATTCTTGTAGTTTGTTGTGATTTTTCTTGTTGTGTATTTTGTTTGTCAGCATTTACAACGCCAATTGGAAGAACCATGGAAAGCGCAAGTGTCGATGCCAAGACTTTTTTCAATAATTTCGTGTTCATTTTCACCTCAAATTAGTTGTTTTTGTAAGTTTCTAATACTTTTTTGTAGCCTTCTTCTCTCAATGCTTCTTCAACATATTTTCTGATTTCTTTTGTTGGATAGACATTTCTCTTGATAGATTTCATTTTCTTCAACACATCTTCAACGATAATGTTCACATCAGAAGAGTTCATCTTTGCTCCAGCAGAATCGGATGTTTGAGCTATTGAATGGAAGATTTTTTCCTTATCAAAGCTTTCAACGCTGCCAAGTTTTTTAAGCACCCATTCTCCTTTTTCTCCAAACATTTCATCAAGCACATTAATCTTTGCATCTTCAATTAAATTTGCAACTTTGTTTGGGTCTATATCGTTATCCTTAAAATAGTCAAACAATATTTTTGTTAAATCGTTCATAAAATCCTCCTTAAAAAATCAGAGCATCCATTAAAAACGGATGCTCAGCTTGTCTAATTTATCTACCTTAAATAAGGTTATTATTCTATAATTTTAGAAACAACGCCAGCTCCTACTGTTCTTCCGCCTTCTCTGATGGCAAATCTTAATCCTTCTTCGATTGCGATTGGAGTGATTAATTCGATTATGAATTTTGCGTTATCTCC